>DATIPJ010000054.1:0-6296 GCA_035472155.1 Kofleriaceae bacterium | reverse complement strand
GAGGCCCCGGTGCCGGCGTGTTCCGCCAGCAGAGCATCCACTACGCAGTCCTTGGCCGTCAGACGTCTCTGGCGACGTCGCTCATGATCCGACTCAGCTGGCGCACTCGCCTTCGCCGTCGACCAGCTCGAACGCCGTCGTCTCGCCGAGGTCGACGAAATCCTCGGCGATCGCATCGACGTCGCGCAGCTCCGAGAGGTCGGCGATCAGCGCGCGCAGCTTCTCGACCGGCTGCGTCGCCCAGAACGCGTGGCCGGTCCCGCCTTCGCGGATGTAGAGGTCGAGCAGGCGCTCGAGCGTTGCTGCCGCGCGGCGCGCAGGCACCTTGCCGACCAGGCGGCCGAAATCGGCGCCATCGCCGCGGATCCCGCCGCCGACGTAGACCAGGTACTGCGGGGCGGGCCGGCCGGCGACCTTGCGCATGCCGCCCTGGAAGCCGATGCCGGCGATGTAGTGCTGGCCGCAGCCGTTGGGACAGCCCGAGACCTTGATGTCGACGCCGCGCGCCGCGGAGATCAGATCGGGCCGGCGATCGAGCAGCTCGGTCAGCTGCGAGCCCAGGCCGCGCGACGCGGTCACCGCGATCTTGCAGCTCGATGCGCCCGGGCAGCTGACGACATCGGCGACGGTATTGGCGTCCTTGAGCGCGAGCCCGACGCGCACCAGCTCGCGGTGCAGCGCCGGCAGCCGCGCGACCGGCACGTATCGCAGCACCAGGTTCTGCTCGTTCGTCGCGCGGAGCTCGCCCTCGCCGAACTGCACCACCAGCGACGCGAGCGCGCGCAGCTGCGCGGCCGTGATGTCCCCGAGCACGAGCCGGATCACCACGGAGGCGAACCCGGCCTGCTTCTGCGGGCGCACGTTGTGCTCGGCCCATGCGTCGTAGCCCGGCTCGAAGCTCGCGACCTGGGCGAGCGGCGCGCGGCGCTGCGGGGCCGCGGGCTGCGGCGGCAGCACGAGCGGCACGCCGCCCTCCTCGCGGATCTTCTGGCGCTCGACGCGGTACTCCTCGAGGAACGCCGGCACGCCGATCTTGTCGATCGCCCACTTGAGGCGCGCCTTGGCACGGTTGTGCCGGTTGCCGATCTTGTGGAACACGCGGACGAGCGCGTCGCTGGCCTCGAGGATCTGGCCCGCCGGCACGAATTCCTCGACCGTGAGCGCGCTGCGCCGCAGGGTCGACAACCCGCCGCCGGCCACCATCTTGAACCCGCGCTCCTGCGTGCCGTCCTCGAGGATGCGCACGCGCGCCAGGAAGCCGAGGTCGTTGATGAACGCCTGCGAGCAGTCGTTGCCGCAGCAGCCGCCGACCGACGGCTTGAACTTGCGCGGCAGGCTCGACGAGTACGGCCCGCGCAGCAGGTGGCGCGCGAGGGCGTCCACGTAGGGCGTCGGATCGAACGCCTCTTCCTTGGCCACGCCGGCGAACGGACAACACGTCCAGTTGCGCACCGAGTTGCCACAGGCCTCCTTGGTCGTGATCCCCGACTCGGCGAGCCGGCCCAGCGCTGCCTCGACGTCGGCCATCGGCACGAAGTGGTACTGCACGTTCTGCCGCGTGGTCACGTGGCCCTTGCCGCCGCCCCAGCGCTCGGCGACATCGGCGAGCGCCTCGAGCTGCGCCGGCGTGATGAAGCCGCCCGGCAGCTTGGCGCGGATCATCATCACGCCTTCCTGGCGCTGGCCGTACACGCCGTTGAGCAGGCGGAACGACTTCCACTCATCGGGCGATAGCTTGCCGGTCTCGAACGCCTCGAGCCGCTCGACGAACAGGTCGACGTCGGCCCGGCGGGCAAAGCCGAGGCGGCCGGGTGCAAACGGAGGAACCGGGGGAACGTTGACGACGCTCATAGCGACCTCTCTGCAAGCGGTGCGGACGAAACGTGGCCGATCACATCGGCGAGCGACACGACCTCGCCGACGACCAGGACACCGGGAAGCTCGGTCGGCGGCTCGCCGGCCGCGGCGAGCCCCTGGAGCGCGCCGAGCGTGGTGATCTCCTGAAAGCTACCGGGCTGCGACGCGCCGTAAAGCAGCGCTGCGGGCGTGTGCGCGGGCCAGCCGCGGGCGATCAGCCGCGCGGCGATCTGCGCGCGCAGCTTGACGCCCATGAGGACGACCAGCGTCATCACCCCGGGGGCGATGCTGTCGAGGATCGGCGCGTACGCCGACTCGGCGTGGCCCGAGAGCACGGCGAATCCCGACGCGAGGCCCCGATGCGTGACCGGGATGCCGGCGAGCAGCGGCGCGGCGAGCGCCGACGAGATGCCGGGGATGACCTCGTACGCGATGCCGGCCGCCTCGAGCGCGAGCGCTTCCTCGCCGCCGCGGCCGAGCACGAACGGGTCGCCGGCCTTGAGCCGCACGACGCGCTGGCCGCGCCGCGCGCCGCGGATCAGCAGCTGGTGGATGCCGTCCTGGTCGATCGAGTGCCGCCCGGCGCGCTTGCCGACGTAGAACCGCTGCGCCTTGGGCGCGAGCTCGAGCAGGTCGGTGTGGACCAGCGCGTCGTTGAGCACGAGGTCGGCCTCGCGCAGCCGGCGCAGCGCGCGCAGCGTGAGCAGCTCGGGATCCCCCGGCCCTGCGCCGACGAGCGAAACAAATCCGGTCATGACAATCCTCCCTCGGTCACCGGGTGGTCGGCGCCATTCGCGTGGCGAACGGGCGTGCGGTAAAGGCGCTCGAGCGCGCGCAGCAGCAGCGGTCGGCGCTCCGTGATCGGCGTCCCGGTGCGCTTCCAGTCGGCGCGCACCGTGATCGCCAGGTCGATCCAGCGCTCGAGGTCCTCGGGCAGCACGGCGTCGAGCGCCTCGCGCAGGAGCCCGGCCAGCGCCGGCGCGAGCCCGCCGGTCGAGATCGCCACCACCGCCGGGCCGCGGCGGACGACCCCGCCGAGGTACGCGCTCGCCGAGGCGACATCGTCGACGGCATTCACGAACAGCCCGCGCGCGGCAGCGGCCGCCGCGACCTCGCGGTTCACCGGGGGCGTCGCCGCGGCGACCACCCAGCGCGCGCCATCGAGATCGCTGGCCACGAAGCCGCGCTCGACGAGCGTCACCCCGGCATGCGCCCGGATCGCGCCTGCGATCGCCGGTGCGACCACGGTCACCTGCGCGCCCGCCTCGAGCAGCCCGGCGAGCTTGCCCGCCGCGACCGCGCCGCCTCCGACGACGACCACCGGCAACCCGGCGAGCCGCAGGAACACCGGGTACAGCGGCACATCGGCCTGATTCGCGTTACGCGGCATCGGTCGCCTTTCGCGCCATCGCCGCTGCTGCGGCCGACGGCTGGATCACGTGCAGCCCGCACTCCTTCTTCGACTTGCCGCGCCAGCGGCCGGCCCGCGCATCCTCGCCGGGCAGCACCGCCGCCGTGCACGGATGGCAGCCGATCGACGGGTAGCCCTGCTCGTGGAGCGCGTTGAACGGCACGTCGTGCGCGTAGAGGTGTCCCCACACGTCGTCGTGCGTCCAGGTGACCAGCGGGTTGACCTTCACGAGGCCGAACTTGCGGTCGTTCTCGACGACGCGCGCGTAGGCGCGCTCGGCGGTCTGGTCGCGCCGGATCGCGGTGATCCACGCCTCAAAGCCGGCGAGCGCATTGCGCAGCGGCAGCACCTTGCGCAGCTCGCAGCACTGATCCGGATCGCGCTCCCACAGCGCCGGGCCGTGCACCGCCGACTGCTGCTCGACCGTCTGCTCCGGCCGCACCGCACGGATCGTGATGCCGTACTTGGCCTCGAGCCGGCGCCACAGGTCGTAGGTCTCGGGGAACAGGAGGCCGGTATCGAGCGTGAACACGTCGACCGGCAGGTTGTTGCGCGCGATCAAGTCGATGATCACGCACCCTTCCGCCCCGAAGCCGGTCGCGAACGTCAGCTTGGGGCCGATATGCTTGCTTGCCCAGCGCAGGATCTCCGCGGGGCTTTCGCCCTCGAGCTCACGCGCGGCAGTGACGACGTCAATGATGCTGGTCATGCGTCCGCCATAACGGATACATGTCTATACCCTCGACGGACGAAGTGTCAACATAACGGACGAAGATCCGGCGGTCCAGTCCCGAGCGAAACCCTTTTAGATCAGCGAGTTACGCCGACTGCTCACGCACGACTTACTTCCGCTTGAGCTGCCGGATCTGTTCCTGCGCCTTGCTGCGCTCGGGGTCGTCCTTGGGCGCGAACTTCAGATACTGCTCGTAGTTCTCGATCGCCTGGCGGTTCTTCTTCAGCGCAGCGTACGCCTTGCCGAGATAGAAGTAGCTCACCGCGTTCTTGGGATCCGTGGGGTCCTTCCGGATCGCCTGGATCAGGTACGGCTCGGCGTCGTCGTACTGCTTGTTGTCGACGAGCACGCTGCCGAGCTTGCCGACCGCCTTGGGATACGGCGGATCGATCTCGACCGCGCGGCGGTACGCCTTGATCGCGTGATCGATCTGCGCCTGCACACGATAGATCTCCCCGTACGCGTACCAGTAGCGCGACTCGTTGGGCGAGTACTTCACCGCATTGCCGAATGCGGCCTCGGCCTCGATCTGCTTGAGCTGCCGGTTGTAGAGCACGCCCATCTCGAACCACGCGCGGCCGCTCTTGGGGTCGATCTCGAGCGCGCGGTCGAGGTACGTCTTGGCCTCCTCGAGCTCGCTCTGATCGCGCAGCGCCATGCCGAGCAGCACGTTGGCCTCGCTGTCGTCGGGCGTGTACTTGAGCGCGGCGCGGAACTCGAGCGCCGCCTTGTTGACGTCGCCCATCTGGTGCAGCGCGCGCCCGAGCGACATGTGGTACTTCGCGTTCGCCGGCTCGAGCTCCATCGCCTTGCGCAGCTCCTCGGCGGCCTCGTCCATCCGCTCGAGCATGAGCAGCGCGCGGCCGCGCTTCTCGTGGCCGCTGGCGTCCTCGGCGTTGAGCTGCACCATCTGGCTCGCGATCTCGAGCGCGTCCTGCGGCTTGTTGCTGCGCAGCAGCGTCTCGGCGTAGAGCCCGTAGCCCTTCGGGTCGGCGGGATTGCTGTCGTAGTACTGCTTGGCGACATCGCGCGCGCGGCCGGGCCGGTTGGCGTGGCCGAGGAACTCCACCCATTCCTGGAGGATCTCCCAGGCCAGCTTGGGCGCATCGCTCGCCGTCGCATACGCCTCGCTGTACGTGCGGTCGGCCTGGTCGAGCTTGCCGGTGGCGCCTTGCTCGCGCGCCTCGACGACCAGCTGCTTGGCTTCTTTTTTCTTCGGGTCCTTCGTGACGGTCTTGACGACTTTTTCGCCGCCACCGCAGTTCGCGGCAACGGCGATGAAGCCGGCCACCATCACGAGGCGGAGCATGACCGTGAACATGCTGTGGAGCCTAGCGAAACGCCGCGCTTCCTGCTACCGGGTGCCCCGCCAACCCGCCCGCGACGGTCGCCGGAACCTCGGTCAGCCGGGCCCAGGCACCTGGAACCGTGCGTCGATCTCGTCGAGCACCATCGCGGTGTGCGTCGCGCGCGATCGCGATCGGTGACCGTTGCCGGTCACTCCCTGGGATGCACGCGAACCATCGCCGAGCCCGGCGCGCGCCGCAGCTTGCGCGCCACGACCTGGCCGACGCCGACGAGCCACTCCATCACGGAGAACCGGGTCGACGACTCCTCCTCGAGCTCGCGCGCGGGAGCGCGGGGCAGCTGCCGACCGGCGGGATGCTCCGGCGCCTTGCGCTGCACGTGGCGACGGAGCTGTTCGTAGTCGTCATTCGAGGCTTCGTCGCGGCTGTCCATGACGTTCAGCACAGCACCGCCCGTGCCAGCGCCAACTACCGAGCCGTATGGCGCCGTGGGGTGGATGTCGTGGCGGCGCGGTGAGCGCTCGCGCACGGCGCGCGGTCAGTGCGCGCGGCGCCTGGCGAATGCAAGCGCGATCGCGCCGACGATCAGGATGTTCGCGACCAGCGTGGTCGCGCCGAGCGCCTCGCCCGAGACTGCCGCGCCGAGCAGCACCGCGAGCACCGGATTGACATAGGCGTAGCTGGTCGCGACGACCGGGCGCGCGTTGCGGAGCAGCCAGTTGTACGCGGTGAAACCGACCAGCGAGCCGAAGATGAACAGGTACACCACCGCGAGCCACGCGCCCGTGCTGGCGTGCGCCGGGAAGTGCTCGCCGCGCAGCAGCGCGCCCAGCGCGAGCAGCACCGAGCCCACGATCATCTGCATCGCCGACGACATGAACGTATCGATCTTCGACAGCGCCACGTTGCGCCGCGCCAGGATCGAGCCGAGCGACCAGCACACCGGCGACAGGATGATGAGCACGATGTGCAGCGGCTTGCCCGCGAG
>DATIPJ010000053.1:0-13951 GCA_035472155.1 Kofleriaceae bacterium | reverse complement strand
GGCGACGGTGGTGGTGGAGGTCGCGGCGTCGAGGAAGGGGGCGCCGGTGGCGCGTTGCCAGAGGGCGTCGAAGATCAGCGAGGTGACGATGACGCCCGAGACGTTGCCGCACGCGGCGGCGAACTGCGAGCGCGCGATGCGCGCGATGAGGGGAACGAGCGCGTCGAGCCGGCCCGGTCCGGCGGCGTCGCGGATCGTGCCGGCGAGGGCGGCGGCGGTCATCGACGGCTGCTTGGTGGCGAGCGTGAACCCGACCAGCTGCATGATGACGAAGCTGGCCGCGTAGACGACCGAGGACAGGAAGCCGTCGACGAAGGGCGCGAAGTGGCCCCACTTGACGAAGTACTTGGCGACGGCGGTGCCGCACGTGAGGACGCCGCCGCCCGCGGCGGAGCCGAGCATCGACCAGTACTCGCGGCGCGACGAGGTCACGTAGTGCTCGCCGGAGCGGCCGGCGCGCTCGATGACCTTGCGCGCGAGGAGGCGGAGGTTGTCGCCGAGGAGCTGGCTGAAGCTGCGGCCGCCGACGAGGCCGCGGCCGACCGCGGCGATCACGGCGCGGATCTCGTAGCTGGGCTCGGTGCGCGGCGGGCCGATGAACGGCAGGAGGAGCTCGAGGCGCGCGAGGCCGCGCTCGATCGAATCGATCGCGTAGACGACCTCGATCGAGACGCCGTGGTCCTCGAGGGCGCCGTGCACGAGGGCGAGGTGCTCGCGGCACGCAGCGATCAGCGCGGGCATCTCGGGCACGCCGGCGCGGGTGAGCCGGTAGAGCGGCGAGGCGCGCACGGTGTCGGTGGTCGAACGCATGCGCAGCGCCTCGCCCATGCCGAGCGCCGCGATGCGCGTCGTGATCACGCCGATCGAGTCGAGGATGCCCGAGCGCAGCGGGCGCCAGGCGTCGCCGCCAGCGAGCGCGAGGCGATGGAGCAGCGGATCGGCGGCGGGCCCGAGCCACGACAGGTCGTCGAGCGAGCGCACGATGTGGCCGGCGAGACGCCACAGCTCGTGCGTCGCGGGCGGCTCGGGCAAGAGCCAGCGCGCGACGCGATCGGTGGTCTCGGCGAGCAGGCCGCGGTCGTTGGGCAGGCCGATCTCGCCGAACAGCTTGACCCCGCGGGTCGCCTCGAGGACGGCGGCGAGGGTCGCCTGGAACCGCTCGCGCGCGGCGGGCAGCTTCTCGAGCGCGACGACGAGCCACTCGAGGCGGACCAGCGCGGCGTGGCCCGCGGTCGGCACGTTGGGTCCGGCGACGATGTAGCGCCCGAGCTGCTCGATCGCGAGCAGCTGCTCACCGAGCGGTGCGCCCGGGCGGCAGCGCGCGAGCAGCACGCGCAGCAGGCCGCTCGCCTTGTTGTCGGCGGCGCTGATCGTGCGCGCGAAGTCCTCGCGCGGCGGCAGGTCGTCGGCGGGCCGCTCGTCGGGCGGGTGCGGGTCCGCAGGGACGCGCGTGGGATCATCGACCATCCCGCGCGCGGCGTCGTCCTGCACGAGGACGAGGCTAGCATCTTGACTTGTGAGGTGTCGTTACCTACGTCTGGCCATGTCCGCCGCGTCGAGAGGTGACGATCGATCAGCAGCGGCGACGAGCGTCGTCCGATCTCGACTGCGAGATGTCCAAGCTGCGATATACAATGATCGACGAGGAGATCAGGGCGTCAGCGGCTGTGGTAGGCGCGCGACCTATATCGTCTCTTGCGATGGGCCGCGCGGAGCTGCTTCGACGAGCTGCCGGTGGGTGATCCATGGCGCGCTCATGGAGACGCCGCCCGCGTCGGAACCGGCCGCGACTGACGCGTCGCGCTGATCCCTATTGCATCGCCGGCGCCGGTCGCGGCGCGCGTCGCGAACGACGGCGGAGCACCCACCACGCGGCGAGCGGGACGAGCGGCCACGCGAGCCAGGAGGCGTGCATCCACCACGGGCGAGCGAAGCGAAACCCGACGACGTGATGCCCGGGTGGCACATCGACTGCGGGAAAATCCGGTGTCACGCGACGGATCGGTGCGGGGGCGCCGTCGATGTAGGCGCGCCAGCGCGGATGCCAGCTCTCGCGCGCCATGAAGGTGGTGCGCTCCGTGACGTCGACGTCGGCGACGATGTCGGGCGCGTCGCCCGGCGAGTCCTGGCGCGATGCGCGCAACACCGAGCCGTGCGGCGGTGCGCCGCTCGGCCCGCCCGAGCCGGCGTAGGCGAGCACGCGATCGGAGAGCGGCTGATCAGTCTTGAGCCAGGCGATCGCCGCTTCGTGCGCGGCGGCGCGGCCGGCGGGCAGCGTGCCGGTGACCTCGACGGCGGAGACCAGCCCGGGCGCCGGGAGGCGGCGCACGATGTGGTTCGTGGTCGCGAACACGAGGTCGCCGGCCGGCATCTTGTCGGTGTTGGCGCGGTCGAACACGAGCAGGGGCGCGTCGTAGACCCACGCGAGCTTGGTGAAGTCGCGCACGGTCCACAGGAAGTCGTAGCTGGGACTGGCCTGCAGCCCGCCGCCGCCCATCATCAGCAGCGCCGGGCGGCGGCCGTATTCGTAGCTGAGCAGGTTCCACCAGTGGTTCTCGGCGCCCTTGCCGACTTGCTTGCGGCCGGGCGGGAAGTACTGCAGCACCCAGTTGATGGTGCGCAGCTCGGCGGGGTGGCTGCCCGCGTAATCGTCGAGGACGTGGACGCGCGAGAGCAGCGCGGGACCGCTGGACACGGTCAGCAGCACACCGAGCGCGGCGGCGATCGCGGCGACGCCGGTGCGCAGGCCGTACTGCGTGCCGAGCGCGTCCCAGAGCAGCCACGCGGCGAGCACCGCGCAGCCGAGGAGGACGGCGAGCAGGAGCCAGCGCACGACGGCCTGCGAGAGCAGCCCGAAGGTGATGCGGTAACCGACGACGAGCGGCGCGGAGCCATCGGGCAGCTTCCAGACGAGGTAGGTGAGCCCGCATGCGCCGCCGACGGCGCCGGCGAGCACCACGAGCCGCCCGGCGCGCGCCATCGGTGAGCCCTCGACGGCGTTCCACAATCGCTGCCCGATGACGAGCGCGGCGGCGCCGAGCGCGAGCGCGATCACGACCTGCAGCGGGCCGAGGAATCGCACCGGTGGGATCAGATCGTCGCCGATCTTGGGCATGTGCGGACCGAGCGCGAGCAGGGCCGCGTATGCCACCGCGGGTGCCCACAGCCAGCGCAGGAAGGGCGCGCGCGCGAGGAGGATCGCGATCGGCAGCGACCACGACAGCACCGACGGCCGCCCGTGGTCGAGCAGCGAGCCCGACGCATACCAGCCGAGCAGCGTCGCGAGCCCTGGGCCGGACTCGTCGCCGACGCGATGCGGGAAGCCGCCGAAGCCGGCGTAGTCGACGAACAGCGGCAGCCAGATCGGCAGCCATGCGATCGCGAAGCCGGCGCCGAGGATCGCCAGGCGCGCCAGCTCGCCGGCCCATGGCCGCGGCGGCGGGTTGCGCCAGCGTTCGCCGAGCGCCGCCATCGCCGCCGGGATCAGGCCGGTGCTCGGATCGCGCACCATGCCCTGGCCGATCTCGGCGAGCAGCGCGTCACTGGCGCGGAGCACGAGCTGCCCGAGCACGCCGGCGACGAGCGCGACCGCGAGCGCGATGCCGGCGAACGGGTGGCAGAATGCCACGAACGAGCCCCACGCGAGCGCCGGCGCGAGGCTCTTCGACTGCGTCACCCAGCGCGCGGCATGCGCGAGCGCGAGCGGGAATGCGGCGAACGCCCAGGTCTGCGTGTACAGGCCGACGACGAACGTGCCGGCGTTGCCGGTGCCCCAGCGCGACTCGCCGTTGACGAAGCTGACGGCGAGGGCAGCGAGGAAGGCCTGCCACGGCGTCGCGCCGAACAGGCGCATCGCGCGATACGCCGCCGCGGGCATCAGCACGAGCGGCAGGAACACGCTGAGCTGGAAGAAGAACAGATGATGCCCGAAGACCGCCGTAGGGATGGCGGACACCAGCTGTGGCACCACCTGGTAGTAGTAAGCCGACGCAAAGCCGGCATTGCCGCTCGGGTTCCAGAGGTCGAAGTCTCCCGCGCGCAAGCAGTCGGCGATCCGCGCGCTCTCGGCCATGTGGAAGCTGAGGTCATCGCCGACGAGCTCGCCGTCGAACATGTGCGCGTACATCGCGATCAGCACGAGCGTGAGCAGGCCGAGCGCGGGCAGCGCGCCGCTGCGCTGGAGCCACGCCGCGCAGCGATCCCACAGATCAGGCGGCTCGGATGACGCGGCGCTGGTCGAGGAGGTGGGCGCGACCGCGACGGGCGCATCGCCGCGAGCGGTCAACGGAGTCCCCGAGGGCGCGGAGCGGGATCCCGCGGAGGAAGATGGCGCGGAGGGAGATGGCGCGGAGGGAGATGGCGACGAGGGAGATGGCGACGAGGGAGATGGCGCGGAGGGAGATGGCGCGGAGGGAGATGGCGCGGAGGGAGATGGCGCGGAGGTGGCTGACGTCGGACCGGATGACGAGGGAGCGGATGACGAGGGAGCGGATGGCGGGGGCGCTACCGGCGGAAGGGACGCCGGCGGCACAGCGGGCTCGTCGCTCACACGTCCTCCAGCAGGGCGGCGATGCGCTCGTCGTCGAAGCGCGGGGTCGCGCCGCGCACCTCGGCGACGGCGGCGGCCCAGCGGCTCGCGATGCGTCCCGAGGTGGCCAGGTCCCAGCCCGAGGTCATGCCGTACACGAGGAGCGCGAGATAGGCATCGCCACACCCAACATTGTCACCACCCGGCGCGGACTGCACGCCCGCGATGCCGATCGGGGGGCCATCGATCGGATAGATCGTCGCGCCTTGGGCGCCGTGGGTCACGACGAGGATGCGGGACCTGGCGGCGGTGGCCTGGTGGCGATCGGCCTCGGGCGTGGGCGTGGGCGCGGGCCCGGGGCCGAGTGCGATGAGGGCCGGCGATGACAGTGGCCCCGGCGTGCGCAGGCGCGCGATCGGATCGTCCCAGCCGAGGAGGTTCGAGAGCTGTGCGACCTCGCGATCGTTGAGCTTGATGACATCGGCGTGGGCGAGGGCCTCGGCCACCACGTGGGTCGCGCGGTCGTTGGGGCGCAGGTTGGCGTCGTAGACCTTCAGCGTGCGTGCGGCGGCGGCGACGGCGCGCTGCCACTGGGCGAGCCCGGCGGGGGTGCGCTGCGAGAGGGTGCCGTAGATGAAGACGCCCGCCTCGCGGATGGCGTCCTCGACGGCGGGGGTGCACTCGATGGACTCCCATGCGCGGCCCGCGTGGAGGGCGTAGCGCGGCTCGCCGTGCTCGACGGTGATCGTGACCTCGCCGGTCGCGCGGTGGGGATCGATCTGGATCAGCGAGGTGTCGACGAGGTCCTCGAGGAGGGCGATCGCGCGGCGCCCGTCGGGGTCGTCGCCGACGCGGGTGACGAGCTGGGCCCAGCCGCCGGCCTGGCCAAAGTGGAAGGCGACGTTGGCGGGCGCGCCGCCGAGCTGCTCGCCGACGGCGAACGACGCATCGCCGCTGCCCGACGCATCGCCGACGGCCGACGGGGACGCCGACGGGGAGGCCGATGGAGAAGGGTATCGGTCCCACAGAAGCTCGCCCCAGACTACGACCGCGTCAGTTGACATCGTCCCACTTAGTGTAAATAATACACTCTAAGGTGTCCGGCTCCCAACCTCGAAGCGAAGCGTTCCCGAGCAGTGGCTCGCTGGCGCTGCTCACCGACTTGTATCAGCTGACCATGGCCTGCGGCTACTGGAAGGCCGGGACAGCGGATCGCGAGGCGGTCTTTCACCTCACTTTCCGGCGAGCCCCGTTCGGCGGGGGCTATGCGATCGCGGCCGGCATCGAGCCGGCCATGGCGTACCTGCGGGGCCTGTCGTTTGCGGACGACGACGTGGCGTACCTGGCGACGCTCGTCGATGGGCGGGGCGCGCCGCTGTTCCCGCCCGGGTTCCTCGACTACCTGCGCGGGTTCCGGTTCGCGTGCACGGTCGACGCGGCGCCCGAGGGGAGCCTCGTGTTCGCGCACGAGCCGATCGTGCGGGTGTCGGGGCCGATCGCCCACGCGCAGCTGGTCGAGACGGCGCTCTTGACCATGGTCAACTTCGAGACGCTGATCGCGACCAAGGCGTCGCGCGTGGTGCAGGCGGCGCACGGGGCGCCCGTGATCGAGTTCGGGCTGCGGCGCGCGCAGGGCATCGACGGCGGGATCAGCGCGTCGCGCGCGGCATACATCGGCGGCTGCCGCGGGACGTCCAATGTCCTCGCCGGCAAGCGGTTCGGGATCCCGGTGCTGGGCACGCACGCGCACAGCTGGGTGATGTTCTACGGCGACGAGCTCGAGGCGTTTCGCGCGTACGCCGACGCGCTGCCCGGCAACTGCACGCTGCTGGTCGATACCTACGATACGCTCGACGGCGTGCGCCATGCGATCACCGTCGGGCGCGAGCTGCGGGCGAAGGGCTACGACCTCGCCGGGGTGCGGCTCGACTCGGGCGACCTCGCGCACCTCTCGATCGAGGCGCGGGGCATGCTCGACGAGGCCGGCTTCGCGTCGACCAAGATCGTCGCGTCGAACGACCTCGACGAGTCGGTGATCGCCTCGCTGCTCGACCAGGGCGCGCGGATCGATACGTTCGGCGTCGGCACGCGGCTGGTCACGGCGTACGACCAGCCCGCGCTCGGCGGCGTGTACAAGCTCGGCGCCGCGCGCGACGAGCACGGCGCGTGGCGCGATGCGCTCAAGCTGTCCGAGCAGCCCACGAAGATCTCGAACCCCGGCAAGCTCGCGGTGCGGCGGCTGCGGCGCGACGGCGAGCTGGTGGCCGACATCATCTACGACAGCGAGGCGGGCTTCGGTGCGCCGATGCTGCACGACATCGAGGACCCGTTCCGCCCGGCGTATGCGCCGGTGTTCGACGACGAGGCGGATCTGCTGGTGACGTATCTGGAGAACGGCAACCCGGTGCGCGAGCCCGAGCCGGTCGCGACCGCCCGCGAGCGCGCCGCGCGCGAGCTCGAGCAGCTGTCGCCGCGCGCCCGACGGTTCCTGAACCCGCAGCCGTATCCGGTCGGGCTCGATCCGCACGTTCACCAGCGCAAGCAACAACTGGTCGCCGAGGCGCGCGCCTCGATCGCCGCCAGGCCATGACGGAGGCACCGTGACGCCGATCGTGTTCTCGACGCAGGACTACGATTACCTGGGGTCCTCGATCGCCACCATCGCCGGCTGGCAGGTCGGCAGGGTCACGCGCAAGACGTTCCCCGACGGCGAGCACTACCTGCGGATCGAGACCGATCCGACCGACCGGGATGTCGTGCTGGTGGGCGGCACGCCAGGCGCCGAGTCCACCCTGGAGCTCTACGATCTGGCCTGTGGCCTGGTCACCGAGGGTGCGTACCGGCTGCGCATCGTGATGCCGTTCTTCGGCTACTCGACGATGGAGCGCTCGGTGCGGTTCGGCGAGGTGGTCACCGCCAAGACGCGCGCGCGGCTCTTGTCGTCGGTGCCGATGGCGAGCCGCGGCACGCAGGTGTTCCTGCTCGACCTCCACGTCGCCGCCATCGCGCACTACTTCGAGGGCGGGATCCGGCCGATCCACGTGTACGGCAAGTCGCTGGTGACGGCGGCCGCGCGCCGGCTCGGCGGCTCGGACTTCGTGCTGGCGTGCACCGACGCCGGCCGCGCCAAGTGGGTCGAGTCGCTGGCCAACGACCTCGGCGTCGCGGTGGCGTTCGTCTACAAGCGCCGCCACGACGACGAGACGACGGTCACCGGGGTGTCGGCCCAGGTCAGCGGCAAGCGGGTCGTGATCTACGACGACATGATCCGCACCGGCGGCTCGCTGCTCGGCGCTGCGGCGGCCTACCGCGATGCGGGCGCCGTGGCGATCGACGCGGTGGCGACCCACGGGCTGTTTCCGGGCGATTCGCTGGCCCGCATCGAGCAGAGCGGGCTGCTCGGCCGGATCGTCGTCACCGACAGTCACCCCCGCGCGGTGGCGCTACAGAGCGCATTCCTCGAGGTCGAGAGCACCGCATCGCTGTTGACGGAGCATCTAATCTCCAACCGCTAGTCCGTCGGAGCTGTCATGAGACTCGTCAAGGTCGCCGTCGCTTGCGTCAACCAGACCCCGTTCGCGTGGGATGAGAACTTCGCGCACCTGCGCGCGGCCGTCGAGCAGGCGCGCGCCGAGGGCGCCACGCTGCTGTGCCTGCCCGAGCTGGCGATCACCGGCTACGGCTGCGACGACACCTTCTTCATGGATGGCCTGCAGGACACGGCGTTCGCGCAGCTCGAGGCGCTCGCACGGCTGACCACGGGCATGGTGGTCGCGGTCGGCCTGCCGGTCTATCACGAGAAGGCGCTGTACGACGCGGCGGCGCTGCTCGCCGACGGCGAGATCGTCGGGTTCGTCGGCAAGCAGTTCCTCGCCGGCGACGGCATCCACTACGAGCCGCGCTGGTTCAAGGCGTGGCCGGCGGGGGAGGTCGACGTGCTCGAGCGGGTCGGCCCCGACGGCGCGATCCGCCGCTATCCGATCGGCGACCTCCTGTTCGACATCGGCGACGTCCGCATCGGCTTCGAGATCTGCGAGGACGCGTGGGTCGCCAACCGCCCGGGGATGGACCTGGCGCTGCGCGGCGCCGACATCCTGTGCAACCCGTCGGCGAGCCACTTCGCGTTCGCCAAGTTCGGCGTGCGGCAGCGCTTCGTCACCGAGGGCTCGCGCGCGTTCGGCGTCGCGTACCTCTACGCGAATCTGATGGGCAACGAGGCCGGCCGCGTGGTCTACGACGGCGGCGGGCTGATCGCGTCCAACGGCGAGCTCTGCGCGCGCGGGCCGCGGTTCTCGTTTGGGGACGTCGAGCTGACCTGCGCCGTCGTCGACATCGACACCAACCGGCGCGAGCAGGCGCGGCGCGGCAGCCATCGCCCGCGCCACGACGCCGAGGAGCTGGTCGTCGAGTGCTCGTTCGTGTGGCCCGCGCGGCGGCCGGAGTCGCCGGTTCCGCCGGTGCTCACCTGGGAGGACCGCCCGGGCGTGCGCGAGGAGGAGATGGCGCGCGCGGTCGCCCTCGGGCTGTGGGACTACCTCCGCAAGAGCCGCGCCCAGGGCTACGTGGTCTCGCTGTCGGGCGGCGCGGACTCGTCGGCGTGCGCGGTGCTCGTCTCGCTCGCGGTACAGCTCGCGTTCGCCGAGCTCGGCCCGGGCGGCGTGCGCGCGCGGCTGCCGCACTGCCGCCGGCTGCACGATGCGATCGCGGACGGTGGCGGCACGCGCGCGGCCGTCGGTGCGCTGCTCGCGTGCGCGTATCAGCCGACGGAGAACAGCGGCGACGTCACCCGGCGCGCGGCCGCCGAGGTCGCGGCGGCGATCGGCGCCGAGTTCCACGTGATCGACGTCGACGCCCTGTACAAGGGCTACATCGCGACCGTCGAGGCCGCGATCGGCCGCAAGCTGTCGTGGAACACCGACGACGTCACGCTGCAGAACATCCAGGCCCGCGTGCGCGCGCCGTCGATCTGGATGCTCGCCAACGTGCGCGGCGCGGTGCTGCTCACGACGTCGAATCGCTCGGAGGCCGCGGTCGGCTACGCGACGATGGACGGCGACACCGCCGGCGGCCTGGCGCCGCTCGGCGGCATCGACAAGACGTATCTGCGCGCGTGGCTGCGCTGGATGGAGACCCAGGGCCCGCTCGGGCTCGCGCCGCTCCCCGCGCTCAGCGTGATCAACGCGCAGGCGCCGACCGCCGAGCTGCGCCCACCCGACAAGGCCGGCGTCGGCCAGACCGACGAGGCTGACCTGATGCCGTACGACCTGCTCGAGGCCGTCGAGGACTCCGCGATCCGCGACAAGCACACGCCGGTCGAGGTGCTGCAGGAGCTGTTGCCGCGCTATCCGGCGCACACGCCGCTCCAGCTCGCGACCTGGATCGAGCGGTTCTTCCGTCTGTGGTGCCGCAACCAGTGGAAGCGCGAGCGCATCGCGCCGAGCTTTCACCTCGACGACCGCAACGTCGACCCGCGCTCGTGGTGCCGGTTCCCGATCCTGTCGGGCGGCTTCGAGCGCGAGCTCGCCGAGCTCCACGCCTACGTCGCCTCGGGCAAGGCGGATCGCGAATGACGTACACGTACGAATACCCGCGCGCGGCGCTCGCCGTCGACTGCGTGGTGTTCGGGCTCGACGAGGCCGACCTCAAGGTCCTCCTGATCCAGCGCAAGCTGACGCCGTTCCAGCACGCGTGGGCGCTGCCGGGGGGCTTCGTGCGGCTCGACGAGACGATCGACGAGGCCGCGCAACGCGAGCTCCGCGAGGAGGCAGGCGTCGACGACGTCTACCTCGAGCAGCTCTACACTTTTGGCTCGAACGACCGCGATCCGCGCGAGCGCGTGGTCACCGTGGCGTACTACGCGCTCGCCAAGCTCAGCGATCATCGCATTCGCGCCGCGACCGATGCGATGGGCGTCGGCTGGTTCGCGCTCGACGATCTGCCCAAGCTCGCCTTCGATCACGACTCGATCGTGGTCCGCGCCCACGAGCGGCTGCGCGGCAAGGTGCGCTACGCGCCGGTCGGCTTCGAGCTGTTGCCGCCGCGGTTCTCGCTGACCCAGCTCCAGCGGCTCTACGAGATCATCCTCGGTACCGATCTCGACAAGCGAAACTTCCGGAAAAAGATCCTCTCGATGGACCTCCTGGTCGAGACCGACGAGGTCGAGCAGGGCGTGCGCCATCGCGCGGCTCGGCTCTATCGCTTCGATCGCAGAAAGTACGAGCGCCTGCTCAAGCAGGGCTTCGAGCTTTCGATCTAGGAGACCGGCGTCGCTCTGCGGCGGTGTGCGTGCGGGCGCGACTCGACAACCGATGTCACCTCGATCGACGCCAGTACGAGCGGCTTCTCACGCAACCGGTCCGGCGCTGGGTCTAAGATGCGCCGCATGCGAGCGCTTATCCTCGTCGATCTGCAGTACGACTTCTGTCCCGGTGGCGCGCTGGCGGTGGCGCGCGGCGACGAGACCGTCGAGATCGCCAATCGGCTGATCCCGTATTTCTCGACGGTCGTCGCGACCCAGGACTGGCACCCTGTCGACCACGCAAGCTTTGCGAGCCAGCATCCGGGCAAGCACCCGGGCGAGATGATCGAGCTCGACGGCCTGCCGCAGGTGCTGTGGCCGCCGCACTGTGTGCAGGGCACCCACGGCGCCGAGCTTCACGCAGGTCTGGCGCACGACAAGATCACCGAGGTGTTCCACAAGGGTGCCGATCGGAGGGTCGACAGCTACAGCGGATTCTTCGACAACGGCCGCAAGAAGCAGACCGGCCTGGCCGAGTGGCTGCGCGAGCGCTGGATCACAAGGGTCTATGTCATGGGGCTGGCCACCGACTACTGCGTCAAGGCGACGGCGCTCGATGCGCGAGAGCTCGGCTTCGATACGTGGGTGATCGAGGACGGCTGCCGCGCCGTGGAGCTCGCGCCGGGCGATGGCGAGCGTGCGATCGCCGCGATGCGCGATGCGGGCGCGACCATCGTCGAGAGCGGATCGATCGGCGCCTGATGGTGCCGCGGCTGCCGCGGCTGTGTGACTCGTGTGCCTCGAGCCCGTTGTTCATCACAGCCACCGACATGCAAATGCGGTTTGGCCACCGCGATCGACGAGGCTGACATTCAGAGATCGGGTAACACCGGGGATTTTGGGCGATCTCGGCGGGGTCAGCATCTCAAAACCTCACCGAGAGCGGCCGATCAACCGGATATGGTGTTGCCCCGGGTGTTGTTCGTAGATGGCGACGAAGGTCAGCTTGCCCAGCATGCGGCAACGGCCAAGTCCCACGGGTTCGACGCCGATATCGTCAGTACGGCCGCCGCAGCGTTCGAGCGCATGGCGAGCTTTCCATACGGTGTGATCGCCGCAGACCTCGAGGAGCCTGGCATCGGAGAGCAGTCGCTGATGGAGGAGCTGCGCGCCCATTATCCGACGACCACGTTCGTCGCGATCACGCGCCGCGCCGGGCTCGACCGCCCGCGCAGCCACAACCTCGACACCGCGATCGCGACGGTCGTGATGAAGCCCTTCGACGCCGAGACCTTCGGCACCGCGCTGCGCGATGAGTTCGAGCTCCACCAGCGGCGGATCGAGCGCCGCGCCAAGGTGATCGACAACGCGACCGTGCTGCTCGTCGAGGACAATGATGGCGACGCGCTGCTGGTCACCGAGTATCTGTCCGAGGTGTGCGGCGCGCTGGTGACCCGCACGACGCGCGTCGAGGAAGCCGCACACGCGCTTCGCATCAACACCTACGACTTCGTGATCTCGGATCTGACGCTGCCCGACGCGCGCGGCCTCGACACGGTGCGCCGACTGCCGCCGCTGGCGCCCGACGCTCCGTTCATCGTGCTGAGCGGCATGGACGACGAGGACCTCGCGATCCAGGCGATGCAGCACGGCGCGCAGGACTACCTGGTCAAGGGCCAGCTCGACGCGCCGACCCTGCGGCGCACGCTGCGCCACGCCGCCGAGCGCAAGCGCGTCACCAACCGGCTCGTGCACCTCAGCCGTCATGATCCGCTGACCGGCGTGGGCAACCGCGCGGCGCTGCGCGACCGCATCGAGGCGCTGCTCGCGCGCGGCCGGCGGCGCGACCTCGCGTTCGCCGTGCTGTTCATCGACCTCGATCACTTCAAGGCGATCAACGACACCCTCGGCCACGATGCCGGCGATGCCGTGCTCGTCGAGATCTCGAACCGGATCTCGCTGTGCGTGCGCACCAGCGACATGGTCGCGCGGCTGGGTGGCGACGAGTTCGCGGTCCTCCTCGAGGAGCTGCGCGTGGGCGACGTGCCGCTCGCGATCGGTGAGCGGATCCTGCAGAGCCTCGAGCGGCCGATCGCGCTGAGCGGCCGCGACGTCGTCGTCACCGGCAGCATCGGCGTGGCGCAGTACCCCGAGGTCACCGGCTCGGTCGACGACATCCTCAAGGCGGCGGACACCGCGATGTACGTCGCCAAGCGGCGCGGCCGCAACAACATCCAGGCCGTGGGCGCCGTGCTCGACGAGGAGCGCATCCGCATGGCCCTCGTTAACGACCTCCAGCACGCCCTCGAGCGCGGCGAGCTCGGCCTCCACTACCAGCCGGAGTTCACCATCGACCGCCAGCGCGTCGTCGCCTACGAGGCCCTCCTGCGCTGGCACCGGCCGGGCGCGGGCATCGTGCCGCCGGCCGAGTTCATCCCGCTCCTCGAGGAAAACGGTCGCATCATCGCGGTCGGCGAGTGGGTCCTCGCGCGCGCATGCGAGCAGCTCGCGACCTGGCGGGCCGCGGGCTGGAACGACCTCCGCATCTCGGTCAACCTCGCGGCGCGCCAGTTCGAGCGCGCGGGCCTGGTCGACACCGTCGCCGACTGCCTGCGCACCTACAACCTGCCGGGCCGCTGCCTCGAGCTCGAGCTGACCGAGACCGTGCTCATGGGCGACACCAGCCAGGTCAAGACCATGATCGGCGCGCTGCGCGCCCTCGGTGTGCGCATCGCGATCGACGACTTCGGCACGGGCTACTCCTCGCTCGCCTACCTCAGCCGCTTCGAGGTCGACACCCTCAAGATCGACCGCTCCTTCATCGATCAGGTCCACGTCGACCGCGAGCGCGCCCTGATCACCAGCGCGATCGTCACCCTCGGCCACCACCTCGGCCTCGAGGTCGTCGCCGAGGGCGTCGAGACCCAGGAGCAGCTCGCGTTCTTGACGTCGGCGCGCTGCGACCTCGTCCAGGGCTACTTGCTGGGCCGCCCGGCCAGGGCCGAGCACTTCACGGCCGCCGGCTGCGCGTAGCGCGGGCCATCTCGAGCAGCTGGTTTCGCGCGGGCGCCCGAAGTACCGTCGCCCAGATGGGCGCACCGCGGCTCGAGCTGGTGGGGATCAGCAAGCGATATCCCGGGGGTGCAGCGCGTGGGGTACTGGCGAACGATCGGGTCGATCTGGGG
>DATIPJ010000052.1:0-5274 GCA_035472155.1 Kofleriaceae bacterium | reverse complement strand
CGCGACACCGCGAGCACATCGCGGATGGTGTCGTCGGAGACGTGCGAGATGTCGACGATCATGCCGATCCGGTTCATGTCCTTGACGACCTCGCGGCCGAAATCGGAGAGCCCGCCGTGCACCGCCGATTTCTTGGGATCGAAGTCGGGCTCGTAGAACGGTCCCGACGAATCGGCCCAGTGGTTGGTGTTGGTGTGCGTGAGCGTCATGTAGCGCACGCCGGCGCGGTACATCTCGCGCAGCACGCCGAGCGAGTCCTCGATCGCATGGCCGCCCTCGATGCCCATGAGGATCGCCATCTTGCCGGCCTTCTTGGCGGCGCGGATGTCGGCGGCGGAGTCGGCCATCACCAGGTCCTTGGGGTGGCCGTCGACCACGCGATGCGTGAGGTCGATCAGCTCGAGCGCGCGCCGCGCCGCGCCGCCCTCGGCGTACGACGCCGCGACGTAGATCGCGAAGAACGGCGCCGTGAGGCCGCCTTCCTTGGCGCGCGGGATGTCGAAGTGATCGGTCGCGCCCTTGGTCGAGACGTCGACCCACTTGCGCGCGAGCTGATCAGGGGCATCGAGGTGGGTATCGATGACGATCGATTCAGCGTGGAGCTTGCGAGCACGCGTGGCGACATCGTCGGCGCGCGCGATCATCGGTACGAGCATGACCATCAGGAGCAACTGCCGCATGCGACGCAGCATAGTCCTGGACGCGGCGCGGGAGTCCAGCGCGATGCAGCCGCTTGCGATCCCGGGGCGCGACAGCCGTGTCACAGGGGCAGCGCCATCGCCACGTCGTCGATGGCGACGCCGTCGACCCGGTAGCGGTCGCGCATGACGCCGATCTCGACGAAACCGACCGAGCGGTAGAGTGCCCGCGCGCGCTCGTTGTGGGCGAACACGCCGAGGTCGATCCAGGCCAGCTTCGCGCCGCGCGCCCAGCCGATCGCGGCCGCGAGCAGCGCGCGCCCCAGGCCGTGGCCGCGCGCGCCGCGCTCGACGCCCATCCCGAGCATCGCGCGGTGGAACTCCGACGACAGCCGGCCACCGTGCAGATCGATGTGGCCGCGGATCTCGCCGCCCTCGATCGCGCCCCAGGTCCTGAGCCAGTACGGCTCGTCGAGCGCCGTTGCCCAGCCGATGCGATGGCGCTCGATCGTGGCCATCTCGTCGATCGGTGCATCGGACGACCGCGGCCGGAAGATCGGGTCGCCATCCTTGCCCGACTCGCGGCTGTGGCGGGCGATGTGGGCGACCAGCGCGGGCAGGTCAGCATCGTCGAGCTGCGCGATCATCGGTGTATAGTGCCACCATGACGCAATCGGTGTGGCAGCTGCGCGGCCGCAACGCGCTCGTGACCGGCGCGACGCGCGGCATCGGCCGGGCGATCGTCTCCGAGCTACTCGAGCTCGGCGCATCCGTGACGCTGGTCGCACGCACGCAGGACAACGTCGACAAGGCCGTCGCCGAGCTGGGCGATCGGGTGTCCGGCGTCGCCGGAGATGTGACGTCCGCCGCGGACCGCGCGCGGATCGTGGCCCACGTGCGCGCGCGCGGCCCGCTCCACGTGCTGGTCCACAACGCGGGCGGAAACGTCCGCAAGAAGCTGATCGAGTACGACGACGCGACGATCGAGAGCATGATCGCGCTCAACCTCACCTCCGCGGTGCTGCTGTCGCGCGACCTGCACCCCGAGCTGCGCGCGGCCGGCGGCGCGAGCGTCATCCACATCGGCTCGGTCGGCGGCCTGGTCGCGCTGCCCACCGGCGTGGCGTACGCGATCGGCAAGGCCGGGCTCGCCCAGGCCGGGCGCACGATGGCGCTCGAGTGGGCGCGCGACGGCATCCGGGTCAACACCATCATGCCGTGGTACACGCGGACCCCGCTCGTCGAGCCCGTGCTGTCGCGCCCCGAGGCGCTCGCGGCGATCCTGAACGCCACGCCCATGGGGCGGATCGCCGAGCCCCGCGAGATCGCCGCCGTGGTCGCGTTCCTCGCGCTGCCCGCGGCGTCGTACGTCACCGGCCAGACCATCGCGGTCGACGGTGGCATGTCGATCCAGGGCCTGCCGCTCCTCTAAACACCCGGTCGCTTGCCCGGTCAGCGCTCGGCGATTCGCGGGGCGCGTGCTGCACACACTGCGTACCCAGGGCGCGCTCCCGCCGCGTTCGCCGCAGCGCGGCAAGCGGCATCAGACATTTGGGAACCATGTAGTTCCTTGGAACCGAGCGCGGCAAACGCGTTGGCTTCGCTACTCTCCTTTCGCGCGGTGGCGCAGTTTTGCAGAGCCGTAGTGCGCGTGCGCCCCGCGCTCGTGACGCCGCTCTGACGACGCCGTGACTCGCGGCTCCGTCGACGCCACCGGCGGTGATCGCCGGCGGCCAGACCGCGATTGTCGATCGCGATAGCCGCATTGCTGATCATTTGTCTCGATTCGCGAACAGGAGTGTTACGACAAATATCATTTGATCTACGCGCGCGGCCGTGCGAGGGTCCGCGCACCGGCGTCACGCGGGCACAGGCGTTTCAGGAACTGTGGCGTCGCACGACCTGTTCGGGCCGCGCCGCCGCCCGGATTTCCGCCCCCAGGCCTGTGCCCCCCGTGCGCGCCGGCACCTCGCTTCGCGACAGGAGATCGCCCATGAAGACCACCGCTGGCTGTTTGCTCTCGCTCGCACTGATCACCGGTGCCTGTACCGACGACGCCGACCTCGACCCAGGTCCTGCCGACGAGGCCGACGTCACGCAGGCGGTCGCCACGACCGCTTTCACCGCGTCCTACCGCGGCCAGGGCAACGGCGCCTCGACCTGCAACTCCAACTTCAGCATCGCCGGCCAGGAGCCCACGACCGGCACCGGCTTCCCGGTCTTCCTGTACACGATCGGCACCGGCGAGAGCTCGACCAACGCCTCGGCCAGCGCGGCGGTCGCCGCCATGGCGAGCCGCGGCTTCGTCGCCGGCAGCATCGCGTACAACAGCGGCTCGTTCTCGGGCTGCAGCACGATCGCGGGCAAGGCGCGCTGCATCTTCGATGCGGGCAGCCAGACCAGCGCGGTCAACACGCTCTGTGCGCGCGCCAAGGCCGACTGCAGCAAGGGCGTGGTCGTCGGCGGCTTCAGCCAGGGCGCCGTGATCGCCACGCTGGCCAAGAACTTCGATGCCCGCGTCCAGGCCGCGTGGGGCATGGGCGACGGCGTGCGCTACTCGATCTTCAACCTGACGTCGTGCATGGGCAACGGCAACCGCGCGCTGCCGAGCAGCCGCCTGCGCGTGGTCGATGGCGAGAAGGATCAGTTCATCGGCCCCAACGCCAACAACGTGCGCACCCAGATGTCCACGCTGACGGGCCTGTCGTGCGGCACGGCGACCAGCTGCCTGCAGGCCAACGGCAGCGGCTGGTTCATCGTGACCAACGGCCTGGTCGGCGACGGCAGCGCGGACCACTGCTACATGCGCCGCACGGGCGACTGCGGCGGCAGCCAGAACTCGCTCGACGCGACCTGGCAGACCGGCACCGCGGCGTGGACGATGAACGCGAACCTCGACTGGCTCAAGACGTTCACGACGCCGTAGCGTAGCTAGAGCGCGGTCTCGAGCCAGGGCGCTGCGCGGCTGCACAGCGAGCGCACCTGTTCGAGCGAGCAGCCGAGCGCCGAGGCGAACCGGACGATGACACCGGCCTCGGCCTCGGAGATGTAGCCCTTGGCGAGCACGACCGCGATCGCATCGGTGACGATCATGACCGCGAGCTCACCGGGGTGGAGCCCCGCGTTGCGAAACGGCGCGGCGGTCGCGCGCAGCGACTCGGCGAGCCGGTGCGGCTCGAGCGGCTCGGCGAGCAGGAGCTCGTCGATCGAGAGCGGGCTGCGGACGCGGAGCGCGATGCGCTGCTGCAGCCGCAGCCCCTCCTCGAGGCCGATCTGGTCGTCGGCCCGCGCGATCGCGACCAGCGCGCGGGCGTAGAGCTGGCCCATCCCCGGATCGAGGACGCGCTCAGCGGCCACGGAACTCGCCCGGCCGGCGCTCGAGGAACGCGCGCAGGCCCTCTTGCATGTCCTCGCTCGCCACCAGCGGCGCCAGGTCGCGGAACAGCCGCGCCGCCGCGGTCGCCTCGGCGCCGGGCAGCGCATGCCGCGCGGCCGCCAGCGTCGCGTACACCCCGAGCGGCGCCTGCTGCGCGATGACCTCGGCGATCGCCAGCCCGCGCGCGAGCTGCTCGCCGTGCTCGGTGACCTCCTGGACCAGCCCGATGCGGTGCGCCTCGGCGGCATCGAACTCATCGCCGGTGAGCAGCCAGCGCATCGCGTTGGCCCACCCGACCTCGCGCGGGAAGCGCAGCGTGGCGCCGCCCACCGGGTAGATGCCGCGCTTGATCTCGATCTGCGCGAACCGCGCGGAGCGCGCGGCCACCCGGACGTCGGTCGCGAGCAACAGCTCGATGCCGAGCGTCAGGCAGATGCCCTGGACCACGCAGACGATCGGCTTGGTCACCCGCGAGCGCAGCCCGAGCGGATCGATCCCGCGCTCGGGGATCACGAACTGGCCGCCCGCGAGCACCGGCGCCCACTGCGGCAGGTCGAGCCCCCCGGTGAAGTGATCGCCGTGCGCGTGCAGCACGCCCACCCGCAGATCGCCGTCGCGCTCGAGCTCGCCGAACGCCAGGCACAGGCCCTCCCACAGCGGCAGATCGAACGCATTGCGCTTGGCGGGGCGATCGAGCCCGATCGCCAGCACATGGCCGTGGCGTTCGAGGGTGACCCTGCCAACCGACATCATGCGAAGGTACGGCAACCCGGGGCGTTGCGATAGACTCACCGTGATGCGGCTCCACGTGCTCGTGCTCACGCTCGCGGCCTGCGCCGCGGCGCCGCAGGTCCGCCGCTTCGAGCCTACCGATCGCACGGCGATCACCGCCGTGCTCGACCAGCAGGTCGCAGCGTGGAACCGTGGAGACCTCCAGCACTACATGGATGGCTACGCGCACATCCCCGACCTGGTGTTCACCTCGGGTGGCAACGTCCGGCGCGGCTGGCAGGACGCCTTCGATCACTACAAGGCGCGCTACGCCACCGACCCCAAGGCGATGGGCACGCTGGCGTTCCACATCGACCAGATCGACGCGGTCGGCGCCGATGGCGCGGTCGTGCTCGGCCGCTGGGAGCTGACCGGCGCCCAGCACCCCGGCCGCGGCGTGTTCTCGCTCGTCCTCGAGCGCCGCCCCGAGGGCTGGCGCATCATCCACGACCACACGTCGGTGTCGCCCTAGGCATCCACGAACGCATC
>DATIPJ010000051.1:0-9470 GCA_035472155.1 Kofleriaceae bacterium | reverse complement strand
TACCTGCGCCGCCTGCTCGCCGTGCGCTGGGATGTCGTGACCACGCCCGACGGAAGCGCGGCGCTCGAAGCCTGCCGCGCGTGGCTGCCGGATCTCGTCCTGACCGACGTCATGATGCCGCGCCTCGACGGTTTCGGGCTGCTCCAGGCGGTGCGCGCCGACCCCGCGCTCGCCAGCGTCCCGGTCGTGATGCTATCCGCGCGCGCGGGCGAGGAGGCGCGGATCGAAGGCATCGAGGCCGGCGCCGATGACTACCTGATCAAGCCGTTCTCGGCGCGCGAGCTGATCGCGCGCGTCTCCAACATGCTGCAGATCGCCCGGCTACGCCGCGGCATCGAGGCCGAGCGCAACCGGCTCGCCTCCTTCATCGAGCAGACGCCGGTCGGCGTCGTGCTGTGGGAGGGCCCCGACCTCCGGCTCGCGCTCGCCAACGACGCATTCCTCAAGATGACGCGCCGGCCGCTGCGGCTGGGCGCGTCGATGGTCGAGCTGTTCCCCGAGCTCGCCGACAGCGACAACTACCGGCGCCTCGTAAACGTCCTGCACAGCGCCGCCCCGATGGACGTCGCCGAGTACCGCGTCGCGCTGCCGTCTCCCGATGGCACCCTCCACGAGGGCTACTACACGACCGCCTATCGGCCGCTCCAGGACGCCGCGCGCAACACCGTCGGCGTCATCTCGGTCGTCGTTGAAGTCACCGAGCAGGTCCGCGCCCGCCGCGCGGTCGAGGAGAGCCGCGCCGAGGCGGTGCTCGCCAACCGCGCCAAGGACGAGTTCCTCGCCATGCTCGGGCACGAGCTGCGCAATCCGCTCGCGCCGATCCTGACCGCGCTCGAGCTGATGCGGCTGCGCGCGGGGGACATGCTGACCCGCGAGCGCACCATCATCGAGCGTCAAACCCTGCACCTCGCGTCACTGGTCGACGACCTGCTCGACGTCTCGCGGATCGCGCGCGGCATGGTCCAGCTCAAGCGCGAGCGGGTCCGCATCGCCGACGCGATCGCCAAGGCGATCGAGACCGCCTCGCCACTGTTCGAGCAGCACCGCCACGAGCTGGTCACCCACGTCCCGCGCGACCTCCGCGTCGAGGGCGACCCCGGCCGTCTGGTCCAGGTGTTCGCCAACCTCCTGACCAACGCGGCCAAGTACACCGACCCGGGCGGCCGCATCGCGGTCTCGGCCGAGGGCCACGACGGCGAGATCACCGTCACCGTCACCGACACCGGGCGCGGCATCGCCGCCGACATGCTCCCCCACGTCTTCGACCTCTTCGTCCAGGAGCGCCAGAACCTCGACCGCTCGCGCGGCGGCCTCGGCCTGGGCCTGGCCATCGTGCGAAACCTCGTCGAGCTCCACGGCGGTCGCGTCACCGCCACCAGCGAAGGCGCCGGCCGCGGCTGCGCCTTCACGGTTCACCTCCCGCGCGCAGCCGAGGATCTCACCATGCCCTCCACCGCCTCTGACTCCTCCTCCTCCGCTGGCCCCGATCGGTCGCCGAGCGACGCCGTCTCGGTCCTGGTCGTCGACGACAACGAGGACGCCGCGGCCCTCCTGGGCGATTTACTCCTCGCGCGCGGCTATCGCGTCCACATCGCCCACGACGCCCCCGAGGCCCTCCAGCTCGCCGACCGCATCGTGCCCGACGTCGCCCTCGTCGACATCGGCCTCCCCGCCATGGACGGCTACGAGCTCGCCCGCCGCCTGCGCGCCCTCCCGGCCTGGCGAAACGTCAAGCTCCACGCCCTCACCGGCTACGGCCAGAGCGCCGATCGCGCACGCTCCCAGGAAGCTGGCTTCGATCAGCACCTCATCAAGCCCATCGCCCTCTCCACCCTCGAAGCCCTCCTGCCCCCCGCCGGCGCCCCCCGCCCCTGACCGGGAACCGCCGCCGGTGCGTGTGGCGGCGATGACAGGCGGAGGGCCGGCTACTGGGCCTGGGCGGCTTTGCGGGCGGCCTCGAATTCGTCGCCTGGGGTCCAGGCGGGCAGCTGGTCGGCGTTGGCGACGCGGACGCCGACGGCGAGGCCGAGGCGGGCGTCTTCGATCATGCCGTCGAAGTTCCAGTCGGGGCGGAGCTGGTCGCTCGGCTGGTGGTAGTTGCGGTTTTCGAAGCCCTCGACCTGCTCGCGGCCCCAGCCGGGCGGGCGATCGATGAAATCGGTGCCCGTGTGGAGGTAGACGCTCGGGACGCCGATGCGGGCGAAGCTGAACTGATCGGAGCGGTAGAAGGTGCCGCGGTCGGGGAACTGGTCGGCCTTGACCGTGCGGTGCTGGCGGGCGGCGTATTCGTCGACCAGGACGTCGAGGTTGGATTTGCCCTTGCCGACGTAGGTGACGTCGCGCGTGCGTCCCCAGATATCGCCGCCGTCGTAGTTGATGTCGGCGGCGATCTTGCCTGCGGGGACGGTCGGGTGCGCGGCGAAGTACTGGGAGCCGAGGAGGCCTTGTTCTTCGGCCGTGACGAAGAGGATGAGGACGGAGCGGCGCGGCGGCGTGGGGAGGGCTTTGAGGGCGCGGGCGATCGCGAGGACCTGCGAGCAGCCGGTCGCGTTGTCGAGGGCGCCGTTGTAGATCTTGTCGCCCGTGGCGTCGGGCTTGCCGATGCCGAGGTGGTCGAGATGCGCGGAGAACACGACCAGCTCCTTGGAGAGGGTCGGGTCGGAGCCGCGGAGGAGGCCGTAGACGTTGCCGCTCTTGTTGTGGGTGATCTTGTTGGTGAAGGCGAGCGAGGTGGTGACGCCGAGGGGGACCGGCTGGAACTCCTTGTGGTGCGCAGACTCGACGAGCTGCGCGAGATCCTTGCCGGCGAAGGTCGCGAGCTTCTGGGCGGCGTCCTCGGTGACCCAGGCCTTGATCTGGATGCGCGGCTCGCTGCCGGCGGGGAGCTCGAACTTCTCGCCCGACCAGGAGGTCTGGACGACCTGGAATGGGTAGCCGGCGGATGGGCGGGTGTGGATGATGATCGCGCCCGCGGCGCCCTGGCGAGCGGCGCTCTCGTACTTGTAGCTCCAGCGGCCGTAGTACAGGCGCGTGTTGCCCGCGAACAGCGACGGGTCCCAGTCGGGATCGTTGTTGAGCATCAGGAGGATCTTGCCGCGGAGGTCCTTGCCCTTGAAGTCATCCCAGCCGTACTCGGGGGCCTGGATGCCGTAGCCGACGAACACGACCTCGGCGTTCTTGATGGCGGCGCGCTCGTTCTGGGTGCCGCCGCCGGCGATGTATTGATCGGACCACTTGAAGGCGAGCGATTTGCCGCCGCGCGTGAAGCTCCAGGACGGCGGCATCTCGGACTTGATGCCGACCAGGTCGACCGGCTGCTGCCACTGGTTGTCGCCGCCGCCCGGCTCGTAGCCCATGGCCTTGAGCTGCTCGACGAGCCACGCGCGCGCGGCGATGTCGCCTTTGGTGGTGGGCCCGCGGCCCTCGAATTCGTCGGCCGACAGCTTGGCGATCTGCTCGCGCAGGACGTCGGCCGTGATCGCCTTGCCGGCCTCGTCGATCGCGGCGTACGGGTCGGCGGCCGGAGGCTTGGTCTCGACGGGGGTGGCCGGTGCGCCGCTGGACGGAGCCGATGGCGCCGGTGCGGGCTGAGGCTGCGGGTGGCTGCACGCGGCGACGGCGGCGAGGGCGGCCGAGGCGATGCAGAGTCGACGAAACAGCTGAGACATTTTGCGACTCACGGCGAAGTTATGGGTCGCACCGTACCAGGCCGCGAGGGCCGATCCGAGGGCCGGCGCGGATTCGTCGTCGCCGCGGACCGTGCGGACCGAGCGGTCGGGACGCGGGATCAGTGAACGAGGAACCAGCTGACGCCGGCGGTGATCTCGAGGTGGAAGTGGTTCTTGTGCGGGCGGTTGTAGTTGGGCGTGAGGACGACGTTGAACAGGCGGGCGTCGACGGCCTCGCACAGGATCGCGCGCAGCTGGAGTGCGGCGTCGGTGGCGGGGTGCGGCGCGGCGTCGTCGCCGCAGGTCTTGTCGCCGATCGCGCCGTGAAAGTCGCGGTTGACGTCGAGCTCGCCGCCCCAGCGGTCGTAGAACCGGCCGGCGTCGATCGCGAGGGCGCCGGAGTGGCGCTTGCCGATCTCGCCGTCGAGGGCGGGCTTGGGCGGCCGATACATCGAGTAGTGGCGGACCTCGACGATGTCGTGGCGCGCGAGGATCTGGGCGAAGTCGTCGAGCGCGAGGACGAGGCGGCAGTCGACGATCTCGTACGGGCTGGTCGCGCGGGCTTTTTCGTTGGCGTCGGAGCGAAACACGACGCCGCGCAGCGGCCCGGTGAGGCGGACCGGCGCGAGGACCGGGGCCGCGGTCTCGCGGATGAAGTCGATGTGACGCGCGCCGAGCTCGGCCTCGCAGTCGGCTTGCGAGAGCTGGGCGTAGTGGAAGGCCGGTGTCGACTCGGCGTCGCTCGGGCTCGAGAGATGCGGATCGCGATGGGCGACGCTCTTGGGCTTGGCCTTCTTGGTCTCGGACTTGGACTTGGTCCGCGAGCGGGCGGCTTCGAGGTCATCGGGGGCGTTGCCGTCGGGCGTGTTCGCCTCGGGCGGGGTGATCGGAGGCGTCATGCCCGGCGGTCCAGAGGCGAGCCCAGGCGGCGGCGCGAGCGCGGTGGCCGCCCCCGGCGCGTGTGCGCTGGCGGTGACGCAGGTCGCGAGCATGCCGGCGAAGGCAAGCGCGACGACGACAGCGGCGATCCGGGCCACAACCGACCGTAGCAGCGTCGAGGGGCCGCTGCCAGGAACGCTCGGTACGGCTATTGCACCGAAATTCCCGAGCGTTTGCCGCGCAGCACGAACTTCTGGATCTTGCCCGTCGCGGTCTTGGGGAGCTCGGTCACGAAGTGGAAGCCCTGGGGGCACTTGAAGTGAGCGAGGCGCTCGCGCACGAAGTCGCGCAGCTCGACCTCGGTGGCGCTCGCCCCGACGCGCAGGATCACGAACGCGTGCGGGCTCTCGCCCCACTTCTCGCTCGGCATGCCGACGACGGCGACCTCCTGGATGGCGGGGTGGCGGAGCAGCACGCCCTCGACCTCGACGGAGGAGATGTTCTCGCCGCCGCTGATGATGACGTCCTTGATTCGATCGCGAACCTCGACGTAGCCGTCGGGATGCACGACCGCGGCGTCGCCGGTGTGGAAGTAGCCGCCGCGCAGCGCGGTGGCGCTCGCGTCCGGGTCGTTGTAGTAGCCCTCCATCACGACGTTGCCGCGCACGACGATCTCGCCGATGGTGGAGCCGTCGTGCGGGACCTCGCGGTCGGATTCGTCGACGACGAGCAGCTCGCCCGAGGTGATGAGCTCGACGCCCTGGCGCGCCTTGACGACGGCGCGGTCGGTGGCCGAGAGGTTGGCGTGCTCGGGGCGCGGCTCGCACACCGTGATGAACGGCGCCGTCTCGGTGAGGCCGTAGACGTGGGTGATGACCCAGCCGAGCTCCTGCTCGACGCGGTTGATCGTCGCCGCGGCGGGCGGCGCACCGGCGGTGAGGACGCGCACGCCGGTCGGCGCGCCCTTGCGGATGTCGTCGGGGGCGTTGGCGATGCCGATCAGCACGGTGGGCGCGGCGCACAGCATCGTGACGCGCTCGCGCGACAGCTCGGCGAAGATCCGCGGCGGCTCGACGCGGCGCAGGCAGACGTGGGTGCCGCCGGCCGCGGTGACCGTCCACACGAAGGTCCAGCCGTTGGCGTGAAACATCGGTAGCGTCCACAGGTAGCGCTCGACCATCGCGGGCATCGGCACGTGGAGCAGCGTGCCGACGACGTTGAGGTGCGCGTTGCGGTGGGTGATCATCACGCCCTTGGGGCGCGCCGTGGTGCCGCTGGTGTAGTTGATGGTCAGGAGGTCGCGCTCGCCGATCTCGGGGCGCTCGAACGGGCCGCTGCTCGCGGCGACCAGCTGCTCGTAGTCGAGCCAGCCCTTGCGCGCCCCCTCGAGCGCGACGAAGTGCACGACGTTCGGGATCTGGTCGCGGATGCCGTCGACCATCTCGAGGTAGTCGGAGTGCGCGCACACCACGCGGCTGCCGCTGTGCGAGATGATGTACGCGAAGTCATCGGCGGTGAGCCGGTAGTTGATCGGGACCAGCACCGCGCCGAGCTGCGGCACGGCATAGAATGACTCGAGCTGCGCGTGCGTGTTGGGCGCGATGTACGCGACGCGATCGCCCTGCTTGACGCCGAGCTCCTTGGCCATCGCCGCCGACCAGCGATCGCAGCGCTCGCCGAGCTGCGCGTAGGTCAGCCGCAGGTCGCCGTCGACCACCGCTTCGTGGCTGGGATAGAGGCGCCGGGCCCGGCGCATGAACTCGAGGGGGGTGAGTGGAGTCTCCATCGGCCGGCGAAGCATCGCACAGCGACGGTCGGCGTCACCTGGTTTCTGCGCCGGATAGGCCGGCTACGCGGCCTTCTCGACGCGGTTGCGGCCCTCGTGTTTTGCGCGGTAGAGGGCGCGGTCGACGCGCTCGAGCATCGCCGCCGCGTCGTCTCCGTCGTGCCACGCGGCCACGCCCATGCTCGCGGTGAACCGCAGCTTGGTCGTCGCATCGACGGCCCAGTCGCTCTTGGCCAGCTCCTCGATCAGCTTGCGCGCCTTGCGCAGCGCCGGGCGCAGGGTCGCACCGGGGAGGATCACCCCGAACTCCTCGCCGCCGTAGCGCGCGATCAGGTCGGTCTTGCGAACGCGCGCCCGCAGGAACTCGGCGAACGCGGTCAGCACGCGGTCGCCCACCGGGTGGCCATAGCTGTCGTTGATCTTCTTGAAGTGATCGATGTCGGCGAGCACGAGCGAGAACGCCTCGCCGCGCGCGGTCGCCAGCTCGCAGCGCCGCACCAGCTCCTCGTCGAAGGCGCCGCGGTTGGACGCGCCGGTGAGCGGATCGGTGCGCGCCTCGTTCTCGGCCCGGGCCACGCTCCTGCGCAGCTGATCGATCTCCTGATGCAGCGCCTTGGTGGCGGTGGTCTCCTCGGCCTGGCGCTCGGCGACAGCGCTTCGCAGACCCTGGACCTCGGCGGTGATCGCGGCGCGCATCTTGACCAGGTCCGACAGCCGCGACGCGGCTTCGAGCCGCGCACCGTTGTCGAGTAGGCGGCGGTGGTACGCGGCCGCACCCGTGCTCACGCCCGCGAGGCCGTCGCTGAGGACCTGGATGATGCGGCGCAGCTCGGCGTCGCGGTTGTCGAGGTACTCGCGCTCGCGCTCGGCGTACGCCAGCACCTCGGCGTGCTGCCGCGCTCCTTCGCGCGCCAGCTCCCCGGTCTCGCCGCCGGTGCGGACCTGCACGGTCAGCTGGGCCAGCCCGGCCTTGAGATCCGGGGCGCCGAGCTCGTCGATGTCGAGCACGAGGGCGCGCGCGCAGCCGAGCATGCTGGTCGCGATGCCCTCCAGCGCCGCGACGCGGGCCCGCGCGGCCTCGAGATCCACGGCGAGCTGGCCACGGGCGCGGCGCTCGCGAAGACCTGCCAGAAGGCTCATGCGGGTTACATCGGCCGATCGCAGAGCGCATCGATCCGAAAAATCCCCGGTTCGTGTTAGCGGTGGAGCATGACGACGCGTCTCGCCTGTTTTCTCGCGCTCGCCGCCTCGGCCTGCGGTGCTGCCCCGCCCGAGCCGCCTCGGGCTGCGCCACCGCCCGCGCCCGCGCCGCCCGGCTACCGCGCGACGGTGCGTTGGACCGGGCACGGCATCCCGCACATCGTCGCCGACGACCTCGGCAGCCTCGCGTTCGGCCAGGGCTATGCGTTCGCGACCCTGCACGTGTGCGTGCTCGCCGATCAGATCGTCAAGCTGCGCGGCGAGCGCGCCAAGCTGCTCGGGCCGGGCGACCACGACGGCAACCTCGAGAGCGACTTCGGCTGGCTCGCGCTCGACGTCCACGAGGAGGCGCGCCGCTCGCTGCCGCGGCTGTCGAAGGACGCTGCCGCGCTGCTGCACGGCTTTGTCGCCGGCTACAACCGCTACCTCGCCGAGACGCCGCCGGACGCGCTGCCGCCCGATTGCGCGGGCGCCGCGTGGGTGCGCCCGATCGACGATGTCGACCTGCTCGCGCACTGGGGCCAGACGGCGATCCTCGGCACCACGGGCTACTTCGTCGATGCGATCGCCGCCGCGCAGCCGCCCGGCGCGAAGTCATCGTCCTCCGAGCGTCCCTCGGCGCGCGAGGTGCCGATGCGCGACCTGACCCAGGACGCGCTCGCGAGCAACGGGTGGGGCATCGGCGCCGACCTCTCGGAGAACGGGCGCGGCATGCTGGTGGCCAACCCGCACTTTCCGTGGGAGGGCGAGCTCCGGTTCTACGAGTCGCAGCTGACCATCCCCGGGCAGCTCGACGCGTACGGCGCCAACCTGCTCGGCCTGCCGCTGATCAGCATCGGCTTCAACGATCACCTCGCGTGGACTCACACGTTCTCGGCGTCGCGCCGCTTCATCCTGTATCGGCTCACGCTCGATCCCGCCGACCCCACGCGCTACCGCTACGGCGACGAGACCCGCGCGATGACCAGCCGCGAGCTGGCGATCTCTGTCCGCCAGCCGGACGGCTCGCTCGCCGAGGTCAAGCGCCGCGTCTACCGCTCGCACTACGGGCCGATGCTCGCCAACGCGGCGCTCGGCTGGAACGCGCAGCAGGCGTTCACGCTGCGCGAGGTCGCGGGCGGCAACGTCGGGGCGTTCGATCAATACCTGGCGATGATCCGCGCGACGAACCTGGCGGAGTTCCAGGCCGCGTTCGAGAAGTATCAATCGACCGGGTTCGTCAACACGATCTACGCCGACCGCGAGGGCAACGCGTTCTACGTCGACGGCTCTGCGGTGCCCGACATGCCGCAGGCCGCACTGACCGCGCTGGGCATCGCGCGCGGGACCATCCCCGCGCTCGCGGAGGCCTGGAAGCGCGGCGTCGTGATCGCCGACGGCTCGGCGCCGATGTTCGAGCTCGCGGTCGATCCGGCGTCGCCGCGGCCCGGCGCGGTGCCCTATGCGCGCGCGCCCAAGCTCGTGCGCAAGGACTTCGTGGCCAATGCCAATGATCCGTACTGGCTCGCCAACCCGGCCGCGCCGCTGACCGGGTTCTCGCCGCTCTACGGCGAGACCGGCGTGGCACCGAGCGCGCGCACGCGGATGAACCTGCGGCTCTTGACCGCCACCGGCGACGGATCACCCGCGGGCGCCGACGGCAAGCTCAGCGTGGCCGAGCTGCAGAGCGCGATCCTCGACGATCGCGCGATGACCGCGGAGCTGTTGCGCGGCGAGCTCGTCGCGCGCTGCGCGGCGGCGACCCGGAAGCGCACACCCGGCGGCTCTGCCCCCGGGCTCCCCCGGGAAAAGTCCCTCGGGCGCACACCCGGCGGCTCTGCCCCCGGGCTCCCCCGGGAAAAGTCGCTCGGGCGCACACCCGGCGGCTCTGCCCCCGGGCTCCCCCGGGAAAAGTCCCTCGGGCACACACCCGGCGGCTCTGCCCCCGGGCTCCCCCG
>DATIPJ010000050.1:0-7332 GCA_035472155.1 Kofleriaceae bacterium | reverse complement strand
TCCTGACCGACCATAACCGCGTGACGGAGCTGAACGCCGCCGGAGATACCCGCGGCCAGATCACGCTGCGCGACCCGCGCGCCGGGCTGATCGTGTTCTCGGGGATCGAGCTGACGCACAATCCGATCGGCTGCTTGCCGGCCGGCGACCCGAGCCGCAACTGCCGGATCCACGTCAACTTGCTCGGCCCGCTGGCGCGCCCGGGCGGCCGGCTCGAGTGGGCGGAGCGCCATAGCCACGCGCGGCTGGACATGTACCGCGCGGCGGTCGCGGCGCAGGGCGCGCTCGGCGGGCTCGCGCAGATCAACCATCCGCAGTGGCTGTGGGGGATGACACCGGATCTGCTCGTCGACCTGGCGGCGCGCGGAGTGCCGCTGGTCGAGATCGCGAACTCGGCGTTTTCGAAGTGGAATGCCGGCGACGCCACACACCCGTCGACCGAGGCGCTGTGGGATGCGGCGCTGGCGCGCGGAGCGACCTTGTGGGGCGTGGCGTCCGACGACGCGCACGACTATCGCGGGCATGGCAAGTACCCGCCCGGTGGCGGGTGGATCGCGGTGCACGCGCGCCGCGAACCGCGCGCCATTCTCGCCGCGCTGGCGGCGGGGCGATTCTATGCGTCGGACGGCGTCGTGCTGGAGCACGCCGAGGTGGAGGGCGACGACCTGGTGGTGGCTGTCGATCCTGCCGCAGCGGGCAGCTACACGATCGAGTTCATCGAGAACGCCAGGCGGGTCGCTTCGGTACGTGGCCGGGTTGGCCGGCGTACCCTCCCGGCGGTGGGATACGTGCGGGCCGTCGTCACACGCGACGACGGCCATCGTGCCTGGGTGCAGCCTGCGCGGCGCTGACTGGACTGCAAGGCCGCGCTACATGGCTGTCGGGGTGCTGGGCGACGCTACAGGCCACAGCGGAGTTTCGAGCGGCGCAACACCCCGCGCGAGCGTCTCTGACCGCCGCGCGACGTTACTTGCAGAAAGCCCGACCCGGGCGTACCCGGGTAACTCAGCTGGGACCTAGAGCGCCGTATACCCGTGCTTGACCGCGAACCGGGTGAGCTCCGAATTGTTTCGGAGTCCGAGCTTCTTCAGCACGTGGCCGCGATGGGTATCGACGGTCTTGATGCTGATTTCAAGGTGCTCGGCAATCTCGCGGTTCGTCATGCCTCGCGCCAGCATCTCCATCACCTGCTGTTCGCGGGCGGTGAGTGCGCTGGCGGGGTGCCCGTCACCCGTCCTGAGTAGCTCTTCTACCCCAGGCGGAATGACCTGTTCCCCACGGCTTACGGCGCGAATGGCCGCCAGGAGCTCGTCGGGTTCAACGGCCTTGTTGACGTAACCGTGCGCTCCTGCCGCGATTGCGCGAGCCGCATAGCTTGGCTCGGTGTGCCAGGTGAGCACGACGACCAGGGGCGCCGTGTCCATGGGTCGCATCTCGGTGAGCACATCGAACCCAGAGCGGTCCGGTAAGCTGATGTCCAGAATCAGCACATCCGGGCGCTCGCGCTTGATCATATCGAGCGTTTCTGCGGCAGTGCCGGCTTCTCCGACGACTTCAATGTCGTCTGCCTTGCTGAGCGCCTCTCTTAGAGCCCAGCGAACAATGGTGTGATCTTCTGCGATCGCAAGTCGTATCATGGGGACCTCCGCGGCCTGTGCTGCGAGAAATAAGCAACCTGCGCGCCTATTTTAGGGGCGTTTGTGTGAGGCCAGCCTGGCCTGTCTTCGCATGAATGCTGCAGCAGTTCGATCTTCCATCGGCTCTATCCGATCGACCGGTACCCGGACAGCGGGGCTGGACCTGGCCTCGTACGACGACTCGGTGCGCCCCTCAGCACGTCGAGTTGAAACGATGGTGTCCATCTTAAACGGGACGCCTGGCGGACGCACGAAGTTCTTTGTCGGAACAGCGACGATCGCGGGCCGCCGCATCGGCCGCCAGCGAGACCCCCGTTCAGTAGCGCGGTGCGCCGCCGCTCGACGAAGCTTGCTCGGGTAGCGCTGGGGTTGCGCACGGGTGTTTGCACTGGCCGGTCGCGCCAGGGCGGCCCGCCGAGTAGGATGCGCGACCGATGGACCCCCGCCCCCTCGTCGTCGGCATCGCCGGAGGCACCGGCTCGGGCAAGACGACGGTCGCGCAGCGGCTCGAGCGCGCGATGCCGCCCGGTCGCTGCGCGATGATCGAGCACGACGCCTACTACCGCGACCAGGGCCACCTGTCGCCCGACGAGCGCGCCGAGATCAACTACGACCACCCTTCGTCGCTCGAGAGCGCGCTGCTCGCGGCCCACCTGCGCGAGCTGCGCGCAGGGCGCGCGGTCGAGGTGCCGATCTACGACTTCGCGACCCACACGCGGCGTGCCCAGACGCGCCCCGTTGCGCCCTCGCGGGTGATCCTCGTCGAGGGCATCCTGGTGTTCGCCGAGCCCGCGCTGCGCGAGCAGATGGACATCAAGCTGTTCGTCGACACCGATCCCGATATCCGCCTCATGCGGCGGATCTGGCGCGATCTCGAGGAGCGCGGCCGCACGTTCCAGTCGGTGCGCGATCAATACTACGCCACCGTGCGCCCCATGCACATCGAGCACGTCGAGCCGAGCCGGCGGTGGGCCGACCTCATCATCCCCGAGGGCGGCGACAACGATGTCGCCCTCGACGTTCTGCTCGGCCAGCTGTGGCGAATCGTCAGTGAATGATCGCTCGCTGGGCGGTGAGGCGACACCGGGATCGCGATCGCTCGCTGAGCGGTGAGGCGACACCGGGATCGCGATCGCTCGGTGTGCGATCAGCGATCGATGTGCGGCGGGCGCTCGAAATCCGGCGACGGGGCTTACGGCACGAGGACGCCCGCACCGGTGGTCATGCGAGCTTCGAGGTCACGGTGTGCGCGCGCTGCCTCGGCGAGCGGATAGCGCCGCTCGACGGGGACCTTGATCTTGCCGCTCGTGACCATCCCGAACAGCTCATCGGCCATCTGCTGAGCGACCTCGCGCGTGGCCAGGTGCGTGCCCAGCGTGGGCCGCTGGACATAGAGCGAGCCCTTGAGCGACAGCGTGCCGATGTTGACCGGTGGAACCACGCCCGAGGCGTTGCCGAAGCTCACCAGGACGCCCAGCGGGGCCAGGCAGTCGAGCGAGCGGTCCCAGGTGTCCTTGCCGACCGCATCGTAGACCACGCTTACGCCCTTGCCGCCGGTGATCTCGCGGACGCGCGCCACCACGTCCTCGCGCCGGTAGTTGATGACGTGTGCTGCGCCGTGCTGCTCGGCGAGCTTGCACTTCTCATCGGTGCCCGCTGTGCCGATGAGCCGCAGCCCGAGCGCTTTCGCCCACTGGCACGCGATGAGCCCCACACCGCCGGCCGCGGCGTGCCACAGGATCGGGTCGCCCGGCTTGAGCTCGACGCGCGTGCGGCGCAGGAGGTACTGCACCGTGAGGCCCTTGAGCATCATCGCGGCCGCGCTGTCGAAATCGATCGCGTCCGGGAGCTTGACGACCGGGATCGCCGGCAGCACGCGCGCCTCGGCGTAGCTGCCCGGGCCGCGCGCGGCGTAGCCCACGCGATCGCCGACCGCCAGGTGGGTGACGCCGGTGCCGACCGCGTCGACGACGCCCGAGCCCTCGGTGCCGATGATCGCGGGCAGCGGGATCGGGTAGAGGCCCGTCCGGTGATAGATGTCGATGAAGTTGATACCGCACGCGCGATGTCTCACGCGGACCTCCCCGGGGCCGGGCTCGCCGATCGCGACGTCGGCCAGCTGCATCACATCGGGGTCGCCAAACCGTTCGATCTGGATCGCTTTCATGGGGGTGGCGCGAACGTAGCACCATCGCTCGGCGGCGGATCCGCGGCGCGCGGATGTATAGTCGCCGCATGCTCGCGGTAGTTACCGGTGGCGCCGGGTTCATCGGCTCCCACACGGTCGATCGCCTGATCTCCTCCGGCCACCACGTCGTCGTGCTCGACGATTTCCGCACCGGCAAGCGCGCCAACCTCGCGCAGCACGCCGGGAGCGGCCAGCTCGACGTGTGCGTGTGCGATGTCGCGCACGGCATCTTCGCCGCGCTGGCCCCGATCACCGCGCGGCGCGGCCCGGTCGAGCGCATCGTGCACCTGGCCGCGCAGGTCTCGGTCGTGCAGTCGGTCGAGAACCCGCTGGTCGACATGCAGGTCAACTTCGGCGGCACGCTGCACGTGCTCGAGTACGCGCGCGCGATGGGCGTCAAGAAGGTGGTGTTCGCGTCCTCGGCCGCGGTCTACGGCGACGTCGCCACGCTGCCGGTTCCCGAGGACGCGCCGACGCGCCCGGTCTCGCCGTACGGCATCGACAAGCTCGCCTCGGAGCACGCGCTCGATTACTACGCCGCGGTCCACAACGTGCCGACCACCGCGCTCCGGTTCTTCAACGTCTATGGCCCGCGCCAGGACCCGTCGAGCCCGTACTCGGGCGTGATCTCGATCTTCGCGGATCGCGCGCGCACCGGCCGCCCGCTCACGATCTTCGGCGACGGCGGCCAGACCCGCGACTTCGTGTACGTGGGCGATGTCGTCCGCGCGATCGTCGCCGCCCTCGGCGACGGCGCCAGCCGCGTGGTCGCCAACGTCGCCACCGGCACCGAGATCACGGTGCTCGAGCTGGCGAAAACGATCCTCGAGCTGTGCGGCAACAAGAGCACGATCGAGCACGCCCCTTCCCGCGCCGGCGAGATCCTCAAGTCGCGCGCCCTGGTCGATCGCCTCCGGCAGGAGCTCGGCATCGTCGCCGAAACCAAGCTCGTCGACGGCCTGCGCGAGACCCTGCGCTGAACACCAAGCGATCACGTTGACGTCAACGTTGACGTGATCGCACCCGTGATCGTGGCCGTGCACGTGCACGGGAACGATACCGTGATCGTGATCCCCCCGACCCGTGATCGTCCCCGTTGTCGGCCCGTTGTCGGCCCGTTGTCGCCCCGCTCGCCAACCTACAGCGACGACGTCTTCTTGCCCGCGCGGACCCATCCCGCGATGCCCGCCGGCATGACCTGCACGTGCGTGTACCCCGCGATCACCGCCTGCTCCGCGGCCTCCTCCGACGCCCGGCACGCTTCATTCGCGCAGTAGAACACCAGGTGTTCCGCCTTGTCCCGCGGCAGCTGATCGGCGAGGTCGCCGTCGCGCAGGATCACCGCGCCGGGAATGACGCCCATCCGCTGGCGCGTCATGTTCTCGTTCGCATCGACGGCGACGCAGTCGTTCTTGGCGAGCATGTGATCGAGCTGATCGACCGAGACCGGCGCGATCTTGGCGGCCTTGTTCGCCGCGGCCTCATCGCGCGCCTTCGAGCAGCCGGCTCCAGACACCGCGATCGACGCCGAGATCACCATCGCGACCAGCACGAGCTTGCGCATGGTCGCAACCGTACCCGAGCCCCATGGACAATGCCACACTGCGCCCCGTGCCCCGCGCTGTTGTTGCTGCTTACCTGGGGTGCGCGCTGATCTGGGGCACGACCTGGTACGCGATCCGGGTCTCCATCGCCGCCTATCCGACGCTGATCGCCGTGGCGCTGCGGTTCGCGATCGCCGCTGCGATCCTGTTGCCGCTCGCGGCGCGGATCCGGCCGTGGCCGCGCGGCCGGACGTGGGGCTGGCTCGCGCTGGCCGGCGCGTTCGATGCGTGGGCGTACCTGCTGGTCTATCTCGGGGAGGAGCGCGTCCCGGGCGCGGTGGCCGCCGTGCTGTACGGCACGCAGCCGCTGATCCTGGCCGTGCTGCTCACCGCGACGCGCATCGAGCGACTGACCCGCCGCCACATGATCGGCGCGGTGGTCTCGCTGTGCGGCGTGACCGTGCTGTTCCTCGACCGGCTCGACATCTCGCCGCACCAGGCGGCCGGCGTCGCGATGGTGATCGGCTCGGTCGTGGCCGCGACGCTGTACTCGATGATCATCAAGCAGAAGGCGCACGCGCTGCCGCACCTGGTCACGGCGTCGGTCTTCCTCATGGTGACCGCGCTCTTGCTCGGCGTGGTGGCGCTGTGCGCGCCGGGCAAGGTGCCGTGGCCGCCACCGCCCTCGCCGACGCTGGCGCTGCTCTACCTGGCGCTGGTCGGCACGGTCGGCGCGTTCGGCCTGTTCTTCTGGCTGCTCGGCAAGGTCAGCCTGCAGGTGTCGAGCACGCTGGTGTTCGTGTTCCCGCTGATCGCGCTGGTGACCGACGCGCTGTTCGAGCGCGAGATCCCGCTGACCGCGCGCACATATATCGGCGCGGCGATCACGCTCGGCGGCCTCGCGGTGAGCCTGCGCCGGCGCGAGCCCGAGCGCGCGCTTCAGCGCTCGGCGAGCGCCTGATCGATGACGTCCTTGAACACCTCCGGCGGGCGATTGCCGCCGACGCGGTGGCCGTTGATCACGAACGCGGGGACGCCCTGGATGTCGAGCGCCTTCGCCGCGGCCTTGTCTGCCTCGAGCGCCGCCGCAAAGCTGTGCGTGTCGAGCGCGGTCTTGAACGCGGCGACGTCGAGCCCGGCGCGCTCGGCCAGCGCGTTCAGGCGCTCGCGCGAGAGGTCCTCCTGGTGGGCGAGCATGAGGTCGTGCAGCTCCCAGAACTTGCCCTGCGCCTCGGCGGCGAGCGCGGCCTCGGCGGGCAGGACCGCGGACTCGTGGACGGGCATCTGCTTGACGATCAGGCGCAGCTTGCCGGGGTAGTCGTCCCACAGCTGATCGATCGTGCCGAGCGCGTTGCCGCAGTGCGTGCACCGCAGGTCGGTGAACACGACGATCGTCACCGGGGCGTCGGCCGGGCCGCGCGCCGGCCCCTTGTACAGCGCGAGGCGCTCGATCGTCGCGCGGTCGACCACCGAAGCCTCGTCGGGCTGGTTCACGACGCGCGGCTTTTCAGGAAGCGCGGGCGCGGCGGTGCGCGCGCTGTGCGATTGGGTCGTCGGCTTGCCGGCGGCGACGGCGGGGGCGGCGATGGCGGCGGTGGCCGCGCCTTCGGTGGGAGCGCTCGATGCGGTTGACGCGCCCGGGGCGGGTGCGGCGGGCGTGCGCGCGATGTACGCAGTGGTTCCGGCCGCGGTGACCGCGGCGACGACGAGAGCGACTTTGAGCATGGTTCCTCCGTGCGATTGGGTGGCAGCTTCGGCACGGGACGCAGCGACCGCGGGCAGCGCGGCGAGCACGATGGCAGCGAGGTTGCGCGTGGCGTGCGACGCGCGCAGCGACCGCTCGACGAGGTCGGTGACGCCGTCGGCGAGGTACTGCCGCCCGCGCGCGAGGCGCTGGAGCGCAGCAGCCTCGCTGAGGCCGAGCGCCGCCGCGACCTCGCGACCGTGATGCGGCATGAGGCCC
>DATIPJ010000049.1:0-8584 GCA_035472155.1 Kofleriaceae bacterium | reverse complement strand
GGCTCGGCGGCTGCCGCCGGGGCCGCGGCGGGTGCGGCGCCCGCGGGGGCTCCGGTCGACGCGGCGGCGGCTGGCTCCTTTGGCGCCTTCGTGGGGTTCTGATCGGCCTTGGAGCAGGCGACGAAACCGAGGACCGCGGCGGCAAGTGCAAGCTTCTTCATGGGGCCGACCGTACAATAACAACCACGGCGCGCAAGGCGTTTGGGCTATACACCACTGCCCCGCGCCACTCGCTCCCGAAGCACATGCCGCACCTTTATGCAGACTTCATAGACCGCGTCGCCAAGCCGATGCGGTACCTCGGCGGCGAGTACCAGTCCGTCGTCAAGGACGGCGCAGACGGCGAGATCGCCGCGCGCGTGTGCCTCGCGTTCCCCGACGTCTACGACATCGGAATGTCCCATCTGGGGACCAAGATCATCTACTCGCTGCTCAACCGCGATCCGCGCATCGCGTGCGAGCGCGCGTTCGCCCCGTGGCTCGACATGGAGGCGGAGCTGCGCGCGCGCGGGCTGCCGCTGGTGTCGCTCGAGACCCAGCGCCGGCTGTGCGAGTTCGATGTCGTGGGCATCTCGCTGCAGTACGAGCTGACGTTCACCAACATGCTCACGCTGCTCGACCTGGGCGGCATCCCGCTGCGCGCCGCAGAGCGCGCCGAGGATGCCACGCTGGTGCTGGTGGGCGGGCCGACCGCCTCGCACCCCGAGCCGGTCGCGCCGTTCATCGACGCGGCGTTCATCGGCGAGGCCGAGGAGCTCCTGCCGCCGCTCGTGCTCGCGTGGGCGGCGATGCGGCGCGAGATCGCCGCCGGTGCGCGGACGCGGCGCGATGCGCTGGCCGAGCTCGCCGGGCGCTTCCCGCTCTACGTCCCGGCGCTGTACGCGACCTCGGTCGATGCCGCGACCGGGATGACCGTCGTCGGCGAGCCGCTCGATGCGCGCGCACCGTCGCGGATCGGCCGCGCGATGGTCGCCGACCTCGAGCGCTTTCCGTTCCCGAGCGACGCGCCGGTCCCGTACGCCGAGGCCGTGTTCGAGCGCGCGTCGGTCGAGATCGCGCGCGGCTGCACCGAGGGCTGCCGGTTCTGCCAGGCGGGCATGATCTATCGCCCGGTGCGCGAGCGCTCGCCGAGCTCGATCGCCGACTCGCTGATCGGCGGCGTCGACCGCGCGGGCTACGACGAGACCGGGCTGACCTGCCTGTCGACCGCCGATTTCTCGAGCATCACACCGCTGGTCAAGCAGCTCGCCGGCGAGCTGCGCAAGCGCGGCGTCTCGATGTCGGTGGCGTCGCTGCGCGCCTACGGCCTCAACGAGGACCTGCTCGACGAGCTGGCGCTGACGCGGATCAGCGGCCTCACGTTCGCCCCAGAGGCCGGCACGCAGCGCATGCGCGACGTCGTCAACAAGAACGTCACCGAGGCCCACATCGAGGAGAGCTCCCGGAGGGTGTTCAGCCGCGGCTGGCACCGCCTCAAGCTCTACTTCATGATCGGCCTGCCGACCGAGGAAGACAGCGACGTGCGCGGCATCGTCGAGACCGGCTGGCGCATGCTGCAGATCGGCCGCGGGCTCGTCAGTCACCGCGCCGAGGTCACCGTGAGCGTCAGCTCGCACGTGCCCAAGCCGCACACGCCGCTGCAGTGGTGCGCCCAGGACCTCGAGCCCGAGATCCGCCGCAAGCAGGCGATCCTGCGCGACGCGGCCAGCGCGCCGCCGCCGCGCCCGGGCGACGACCCCGCCGCCAGCGCCGGCTGGAGCGGCCGCCGACGCGGCAAGCCGACCGGCCTGCGCCTCAAGCATCACCACAGCGGCATCTCGTTCGTCGAGGGCGTGCTTGCCCGCGGCGACCGCCGCCTCGCCGATGTCATCGAGACCGTGTGGCGCGCCGGCGCCCGGTTCGACGGCTGGGACGAGATCTTCGAGCTCGAGCGCTGGACCGCTGCTCTGGACGCGCACGGCGTCGACGTCAGCGCCTATCTCGGCACGCGCCCCATCACCGCGCGCCTGCCCTGGGACCACATCGACGTCGGCCTCGAAGACGGCTTTCTCCTCGGCGAGTACCGCAAGGCGCTCAAGGGCAGGGCGAGCCCGCCGTGCGGCAAGGTCGCCGGCATGCTCCTCCATCACACCAACCTCGCCGACGCCGAGCCCGATCGCCGCAAGCTGGTCTGCTACGACTGCGGCGTCGCCTGCGATCTCTCGAAGATGCGCGATGATCGCCTGGTCGCCCTCCGGACCCTCGGCGCCGAAAAGCCCATTCCGCGCGCCGGCATCGCCATCGCCGACATCGACAACGGCCGACCTTTGGTCGACGTCTCCGAGCGCGGCGGCGGCAGCCCCGCCGAGCACATCGACGACCCGGACGATCGCGACGATCGCGGTGCGCGTACGGCGACCCGCGATCGCGAGACCGAGCGCGCCGAGCGCGTGCGGCTGGCCGGCCACGTCGGGGCGGGCGCGCGCTACTCGACGTATCGCATCCGGTTCGCCAAGGTCGGCCGCGCGGCGTTCCTCGGGCACCTCGATCTGATGCGCTTGCTCGCGCGCAGCTTCCGGCGCGCCGATCTGCCGCTGGCGCAGACGCGCGGCTACTCGCCCAAGCCGAGGATCACCTTCGGCCCGGCGCTGGGGCTCGGTGTGCCGTCGCTGGGCGAGATCATGGATGTCGATCTCGAGCACACCGTGTCCGGGTGCCGCTCGTGGGAGCTCGGCGACGGCCCGCGCGTCGAGCTGGCCCCCGACGAGGTGCGCGAGCGACTCGCGGCCGTGTGTCCGCCCGGCATCGAGATCGAATCGTGCGCCATCGTCCGGCTCGCCGGTCATCCGCGCGCCATGGCCGCGCCCGACCTCGGCCTCGGCAAGCTGATCGATGCCGTGGACCTCGTCATCCAGCCTGCGCCCGACGGCATCGCACACGACTCCGCGCGGCTCGAGCGCCTCGTCGCTGCGCTCCTCGCCCGGCCCACGGCGGTGATCGCGCGCGGCGACAAGCAGGTCGATGTGCGCGCGCTCGTGCTCGCGGCGGACGTGATCGCCGGCGACGCCGCCACCAAGCTGTGCGCCGCGCTCGACTGGGCCAGCCACCCGCTCGTGCGCGTGCGCGTGCGCGCGACGGCCGAAGGATCGGCCAAGCCGTCTGAGGTGGCCAAGGCCCTGGGCGTCTGGGGCTCCGACGACCCTCGCGCGCAGCACGCACTGCTCGCACGCCTGAGCGTGGTGTCCACCGCAACACCGGATCTGTGGGGGGCACGCCCGCCGGTGGGCGATGCGGACCGCAGCGAGCCAGCCCAGGTGATGGACTCGCAAACGAGCTGATGCGCCACGGAGCGGCCGGGCTCCTGGCCGACGAGGCGGAGCCAACCGCCGGGGAGATGAGCAGCCAGACGTGGCCAGAAAGCTGACCGGTCCGGGCGTGTTCCGTCGTCGATCCGGCCGAGGCCGCGGCCAACGGAGGCCGCGGCCAACGGAGGCCGCGAACGCGGCGATCAGGCGCTCACGGGCAGGTATCGACCCAACCGGTGTCGTGGCAGGCGTGGCCGCATGCCGAAGCGCAGGCAGTCTGCGCGCGCGGCTTGATGGCTGCGCCGCAGCCGGGCGGGGCATAGTCGACCTCGACATCGGGATTGCTCAAGCAGATGTACGCGCCCTCCGAGCAGCACGTGGCGACCTCTGCCTCGTCGGTCGCGGTGGCGGGCTCGCTCTGCGTGATACACGCCACGAGCCCCGAGGTCACGATGCCGCTGAACAGGAGCCCCGCCAGCCAACCAGCACACTTCTTCTTCGTGTTCATTTGATTCCTCCAGTTGATGAGGCCGGCGCCGCGGACATGGCGAGCGGCCTCGCGCGTACCTACGACGCGCGCCGCGGATCTTCTCGGGAGCGAGCGCGATGTGACGCGAGGTGCGCCTCATCGGTGCAGCCACGCGTCTCATCGGTGCAGCCACGCGCGTCTCATCGGTGCAGCCACGCGCGTCTCATCGGTGCAGTGACGCAGCTCTGTCTGATCGACGCAGCGCGGCTGTCTGATCGACGCAACGAGGTCGATTCTGCGCCGGGGACGTGTCACTCGTGCATGTGACGTGGCGGGTACGCGTGATATGAACCGCTCGTGGCGATCAGCCTGTCGGTCAACCTCAACAAGGTCGCGTTGTTGCGCAACTCGCGCGGCGCGACCAATCCGTCGCCCGCCGTCGCGGGGAGGACGTGCCTCGATCACGGTGCGTACGGGCTCACGCTGCACTGGCGCGCCGACAACCGGCACACGCGAGTCGAAGACGTGCGCGCGCTGCGCGCGCTGTGCGATCAGCGCGGCGCCGAGTTCAACCTCGAAGGCGACGATCGCGAGGAGCTGGTCGCGCTCGCGCTCGAGCTGTCGGTCACGCAGTTCACGCTGGTACCGGTCAAGCCGGGCGAGGTGACCAGCGATCACGGCTGGGACCTGCCGCGCCAGCACACCACCGTGGCGCCGATCGTCGAGCGGCTCAAGGCCAAGGGCATCCGCAGCGCGGTCTTCGTCGATGCGATACCGGAGATGATGCCCGCCGTCGCTGCCACGGGCGTCGACCGGATCGAGATTTACACCGAGCCATACGCCGGGGCCTGGGGTCGGCCCGAGCTCAAGACCGAGCTCGATCGGGTCAAGCGCACGGCCGTCGCCGCGGTCGCAGCCGGCATGAAGGTCAACGCCGGGCACGATCTCAACCTGCGCAACACGCCGCTGCTCGCGCGCACGGTGCCCGAGATCGTCGAGGCGTCGATCGGCCATGCGCTGCTCGCCGACGCGCTCTACCTCGGCCTCGCCGAGACCGTCGAGCGCTACGTGCGCGCATGCCGCGGCGAAGCAGTCGATGCGCCGGTCACGCACTAGCGCCGAGCCACGATCTGCCGTTGCTCGTCGCGGCATGCAGCCTATCGGGCTCGCAGTCGTGCTCGCGTTCGCGGGGTGTGGCGGTCGGCCGTCAACGTCGGCCGCACCGAGCTGCCCGACGCGCGGCCCGGTCGTGCTGGCGAGTCAGGCGGATATCCGGCAGGTCGCGCCGTGTACCGCGCTGCCCGGTGTGTGGATCCGCTCGGGCGCTGCGCTCGATACCTCCGCCCTCCGCGCACAGACGATCGCCGGGGACCTCATGATCGGGCCGACGGTCGGCACGGCCGAGGTTGCCTTCGGCGAGCTGCGCACCATCGAAGGCGCGGTTCGCGTCAGCAGCAACGGCTTGCTCCAGGGCCTGTTCCTGCGAAAGCTCGAGCGCGCGGGGCGCATCGACATCGATGGCAACGTCGCCCTGACCACGATCTCGCTGCCGCGTCTCACCGCCATTCGCGGCGCGCTGCGCATCACCGACAACGCCAGCCTCGAGGCAGTCGATCTGCCGGTGCTGGAATCGATCGATCAGGAGCTCTTGCTCACCGGCGCCCCGCAGCTGACGCTCCTCGATGCCGCGGAGCTGCAGCATGCAGCGTCCGTCGAGATCCATGCTCCGAAGCTGCCTTCCGAGGTCACCGAGCGCTTGCGAGCCATCGCGAACGCGCGGTGATCGTCCTTGGGTTCTGTATCTACGTGCTATAGATAGATATGGCGACGCACACGCACGCGCGGTTGTTCTGGTCTGGCGGCAGCCAGGCCGTACGGCTCCCCAAGGCGATGCGCTTGCCTGGTAAGGAAGTCGTCGTGCGGCGACGCGGCAAAGCGATCATTCTCGAGCCATTGCCGCAGGCCGACGACTGGTCTGGCTTCTGGGAACGACTCGTTCCGCTTCGTCGGCCGGTTCGCCGCTGGAAAACGAAGCCAGACAAGCGACGCGCAGCGCTGTGAAGCTGCTGTTGGACACCGACATCTGTATCGCGATCCTCAATCGCGAAGATCGAGTTCGTTCCCACCTGGAACAGCACGCTCCATCCGCGCTTCGTATGAGCGCCATTACGCTAGCGGAGCTGCGCTTCGGCGTTGCCAAGAGCACGCAGTCCAAACGGGCTGCGACCAATCTCAACGCGCTGCTGTCGAAGGTCAGTGTCGTGCCGTTTGACGAAGCGGCCAGCACCCGCTACGGCCAGCTCAGAGCGCTTCTCGAGCGTCGTGGTACGCCGATCGGCGGCCTCGACACACTGATCGCCGCGCACGCGCTGTCGATGCGATGGACCCTTGTCACGCACAACGTGCGCGAGTTTCGACGGGTTCCTGGGTTGACGGTGGACGACTGGCTGATGTGACGCCGCGAGGCGGGTGGTTGGGCCGAACGGCGCTATCATGGGGCCATGGTTCGCGACGTCCTGGAGCTCGCTAGCTCGCTCGCATTTCTCGACGAGATCGCCGAGGGTTTTCACCGCCAGCCCGATTCGGTAGACCCGAGCTGGCAGGAGCTGCTGAACGGCACCCCCGGCTGGAGCGGTGCGGGCTCGCCGAATGGGGAGGGGACGAATGGTCGAGGAGCGGCCGCCCGGGCTGAAAATCTCCAGCCGGCGAATGGTGCAGCGGCGAGCGTCCGCCCGGCGAACGGGGCGAGCGCAGAAGCCTCGGGAAACGGCGGACCGAGCCGTGGCGCGACCACCGACGGTGGGAATGGCGCCGCGCAGGCGGCGAGCGGACATGGCGCGGGCGGAACGGGCGCACAAGTGGCGAGCGGGAATGGCGCGGGCGCGACGGGCGCACAGGTGGCGGATGGGAATGGCGCGGACGGAACGAGCGCGCAGGCGGCGAGCGGGAATGGCGCGGGCGGAACGAGCGCGCAGGTGGCGAGCGGGAATGGCGCGGACGGAACGAGCGCGCAGGTGGCAGGTGGAAATGGCGCGGGCGGGCTGCGCGCCCTGCAGGCAGTCGTGGGGCAGGGCGCGGTGGCGCCGGCGGTGGACCTGCGGAGCGTGCCGCGCGATGGCGCGGGGCGGCCCGGGGTCGTCACGATGTCGCCGATCAATGCGCAGGTGACGCCGACGGTGTGGCCGCTGGTGAATGCGTACCGAAGCCGCGGGCACTACAACGCCAAGCTCGATCCGCTCGGGCTCCTGGAGACGGCGCGCATCGTCGAGCTCGACCCGGCGACGTGGGGCTTCACGCCCAAGGACGCGGACCGCGTGATCGAGCCGACCGGCGTGCATGGGATCGCCCGCGCGACGCTCGGGGAGATCCTGGGGCACCTGCGGCGCGTGTATGCCGACAGCGTCGGGCTCGAGTTCATGCACATCACCTCGCCCGCGCGGCGGTCGTGGCTCGCGGAGCGCATGGAGACGCAGCTGCTGGTGCCGCTGCCGAGCGATGTGCGGACGCGGATCTTGGCGCTGCTCATCAATGCCGAGCAGTTCGAGCGGTTCTGCCACACGAAGTATCCGGGGACGAAGCGGTTCTCGCTCGAGGGCAGCGAGCCGCTGATCCCGATGCTCGATGCCGTGCTGACCCATACGGCGCGGCTCGGCGCGATCGAGTGCGTGCTGGGGCTCGCGCACCGCGGGCGACTGACGACGCTCGAGCAGATCCTGCGGCGGCCCGGGCGCGACCTGTTCGCGCAGTTCGAGGACGTCGAGCCCGAGAAGGCGATGGGCGGCGGCGACGTGAAGTACCACCTCGGGTTCTCGACCGACCGCACCGACGCCAACGGGCAGTCGATGCACGTGTCGATGGCGTTCAATCCGAGCCACCTCGAGGCGGTGGACCCGGTCGTCGTCGGGCGCGTGCGCGCCAAGCAGATCCGGCATGGGGACTTCGAGCACCGTCGCGTGGTCGGCGTGCTCGTGCACGGCGATGCAGCGTTCGCGGGGCAGGGGCTCGTCCCCGAGACGCTGCAGCTGTCGGGGCTGCCCGGGTATCGCACCGGCGGCACCGTGCACATCATCGTCAACAACCAGGTCGGCTTCACGGCGTCGCCGGCCGAGCAGCGCTCGACGCCCTACTGCACCGATGTGGCGAAGATGCTGGAGTGCCCGATCTGGCACGTCAACGGCGAGGACCCGGATGCGCTGATCCGCGTGGTCGAGATCGCGTGCGAATACCGCGCGCAGTTCGGCTCCGATGTCGTGATCGACATGTACTGCTACCGCAAGTACGGTCACAACGAGAACGACGAGCCGAGCTTCACCCAGCCGTTGATGTACGAGGCGATCAGGCGCAAGGCGTCGCCGGTCGAGGTCTACGCGCGCCGGCTGGTCGAGCAGGGCACCGTCTCGGCCGACGAGGTGATCGCGATGACTCAGCGGCGGGTCGCCGAGCTCGAGGCCGAGCTCGAGGCAGCCAAGGCGGCCAAGCTGCGGCCGGACGCGCCCTCGATGACGGCGATGTGGCGCGGCTATCGCGGCGGCATCACCGAGCAGCCCGAGGACGCCGACACCCGCGTGCCGCGCGCGGTGCTCGAGCACATCGCCGCGACCATGACCGAGGTGCCGCCCGGGTTCACGCCGCACCCCAAGATCGAGCGGCTGCTCGAGCAGCGCGCCCAGATGGGCAAGGGCGAGCGCCCGGTGGACTGGGGGATGGCGGAGCTCCTGGCGTATGGCTCGCTGCTGCAGCAGGGCGTCAACGTGCGGATGAGCGGCCAGGACTGCTCGCGCGGCACGTTCAGCCACCGGCACGCGATCATCACCGACATCAAGACCGGCCG
>DATIPJ010000048.1:0-26410 GCA_035472155.1 Kofleriaceae bacterium | reverse complement strand
CTCGCCACCGAGAAGCAAGGTGTGCGCGACTACCTCAACGCCGCCATCGGCCGCTACCTCGACATGGGCGTCGACGCGATCCGCCTCGATACGCTCAAGCACCTCGAGCGCAGCGATGTGCTCAGCTACGTGAACACCTGGAAGGCGCGCAAGCCGGGCCTGTTCGTGTTCGGCGAGAACCTGGTCAAGGGCACCGGCTTTGGCTCCGAGATCACGAACGACAACGCCTCGGCGGTGATCCGCCCGTGGTGGTATACGCGGCTCACCAACGACCCGGCGAACCCCAACAGCGGCGGCGACTCCGGCCTCTCGGTCCTGGACTTCTCGCTGTTCTCGACCTTCCGCGACAACATCCGCAATGGCAACTTCGGCGGCATCGGGGGTGTGCTCGCCTTCGACTGGCTGTACGGCGATGCCACCACGCTGGTGACGTTCTTCCAGAACCACGATGTCGGCCCGGACAACGACTTCAAGTTCCGCTTCGGCGGCGAGACCTGGAAGGCGGCGATTGCCTACAATCTGCTGTGGACGATCCGCGGGATTCCCTGTCTCTACCAGGGCGAGGAGGTCGAGTTCATGAAGGGCGCGCCGCAGGATATCGACGGCCCGTCGATGACGCTCGACCAGACCGGCCGCGCTTACTTCGGCGATCGGCTGACCGCGGGTGCGATCGCCACCACCAAGGCGCACCCGCTGTATCGCCATCTCCAGCGCCTCAACCAGATCCGGCGCGCCGTTCCAGCCCTGCAGAAAGCCCCGATGAGCCGCGTCGACGAATTCGGCAATGGCCTCCTGTTCGTGCGCGATTACCAGAACGGTCAGAGCTACGCGGTGGTTGGCCTGGCCGCGGGCGCGACTCAGAGCTTCTCCATCAGCGGGATCCGCAATGGCACCTACCGCGACGCGGTGAGCGGGCGCGCGGTCACGGTATCGAACGGCACGCTCGCATTCACGGTCAACGCGTCGTCGGCGGGCATCTACGTGCTCGACGGGCCGGGCAAGATCGGCGTCGACGGCGACTTCCTGCGATAACGAGCGTACGGCTCGCACCCGCTGACTACCCGCGGGCTACTCCACGTTGCGCGGCGCGCTACCTGGGCTCCGCCGCATCGTGGCAACATGAACCTGTCCCCGCGTTGCACAGCGCTTGCCCTCGGTGGGAGCGCGCTCTTTCTCGCCGGCTGCCTGATCGAGCCCGGCGAGCAGGTGTCGAATGAGCCCACCGAGAGCGAGAGCACCGCCGCCATCACCGAGCCGAACGGCATCAGCATGAACGGCATCAGCATGAATGGCATCAGCATGAACGGCATCAGCCTCAATGGCATCAGCCTGAACGGCATCAGCCTCAACGGCATCCGCGTCAATGGCATCAGCCTCAACGGCGTGAGCGTGAGCAACACGCAGCTCCAGGGCGTGAAGTCGACCGGCGGCTCGGTGACCGGCGCCGCGATGATCGGCGCGACACTCAAGGGCGTGCTGTCCAACTACAACAGCATCGACCTGCGGATCGACGCCAGCGCCCTGTTGCCGGCGCCCAACAACGACGTGCGCGTGTACTCGATCAGCTACGCGACCAAGAGCGGGCAGATGCCGCTGTGCGTGGGCCCGACCGGCGCCAACGAGGCGATCCTGTTCCCCGGCAGCTGGAACCTGACGACCGTCCGCCACCAGGCCGACTGGAACATGTTCACGGTGTCGTGCCGCGGCGCCACGTTCGCCAAGTGCGAGGAGCTCGGCTACAAGGGCGACAGCATGATCGACACGTACCACCAGGCGTGCGTGCGCGCGCTGCGGGCCGACTACTGCGGCGACGGCGTGAGCCACACGGTCGATGGCACGCAGATCAACATCTACGACCGCCTCGGCGTCCAGCAGGACACGCAGGCGTGGGCGGTCGAGGCCAACTGGACCACCGAGGGTGCGATCTGCATCGCCAAGGGCCGCCTGGGTACGGAGATGAAGACACCCACGGTGCCTCAGTGCATGGCATCGAAGGCGGCCATCCCGTGCACGACGGCGTCGTGGCCCGGCGGCGTGCTGATCCGGACCGAGGTCAACCGCTGACTAGCGGCGCGGGCGCGCGCGGTACGCGAGCCCGAGCTCGAAGGTGCGCGGCGCGCCCTCGGTGTCAACGCCGGCGCGCCCGACGATGTAGCGGCGGTCGAACAGGTTCTGCCCCGCGGCGAACACCGAGAGCCCCGCGACGAGGTCGCGCTCGACGCGCGCATCGAACAGCACGACCGCGCCGATGCCGAGCGTGTTCTGGTCGTCCTCGTACTGGCGGCCGAGGTAGCGCACCTCGCCGGTGATCGTGGCGATGCGCGGCTCGTGGAAGCTCACCGAGCCCGTCGTGCGATTGCGCGGGTCCTGGGCGAGTCGCTTGCCGACGAGGTCGGGCTGCGCAGGCGCCTCGGTCACCTTGGCGTCGCTGAACATGTGGCCGACGCGCACCGTCCACGCCGGCGCGGGCCGCCACGCGACGTCGATGTCGACGCCGAAGATGCGCGCGCTGCCCAGGTTCTGGCGCTGGCGCATGGCGCCGTCCATCGGCGTCGCCAGCGTCACGTTGGCGATCGGATCGCTCAGCCGGTTCCAGAATCCGGTGACCTGCGCGCTCAGCTGCTCGAGGACGAGCTGGCCGCCGACCTCCGAGCCCCAGAGCGTCTCGGGCTTCAGTCGCTCGTTGGCCGCGGTGAGCACGGTGCCGACCTGGAACGGCCGGTACAGCTCGTTGAGCGTGGGCGCCCGGAACGCCCGGTACCCGGAGGCGCGCACGGCGACCTCGGGCGTGACGTGATACAGCGCGCCGAGCCGTGGATCGAGCTGAACCTCCGAGGTGCTCGCGAGCGGCGTCGTGGTCGCGCTGCCGTCGCCCAGTGTGAGCGTCCGGCGCGCGGACACGTTCTGCCAGCCGTCGAGGCGCGCGGCCGCGGCGACCTGGAGCTCCGGCGTGATCTGCAGCGCGTCCTGGGCGAATGCGCCGAGGAAGCGCTGCTCGCCGCCCGCCGCGCGCCTGACCAGCGTGTCGGGCTGCATCATCGGCGGCGTGAGCGAATCCGTCGCCGTGCCGGCGACGCGCTGGCCATCGACCCCGACGACGATGGAGTGCATGCCGATCGGACGGCCGGTCCAGGTCGCGACGACGCCCTGGTTGTTCGACGGCGTGCGCTGCTTGCTCGCGCTGGTCGCCGTGGCGCGATCGGCGGTCACCCGCGCGCGCTCCTGGTCGAAGCGCTGGTTGCCGCCGAAGGCCTGCACGGAGAGCCGGCCCGGCTCGCGCACCATCTCCCAGCCGGTCTCGTAGCCGATCGTGCGGACGTCGGCCGTGGTGTGCTGCGTCCCGGCGTCGAGCGACTCGTCGAACACGCGCACCCCCGCGTGCAGCTTCGAGTCGCCGAGGTCGTAGTCGAGCCGCACCCCGCCGGCGCCGTGCGTCGACGACGCGTCGCCATCGACCGCGCCGCGCTGGTCGGCGACGATCGGCGTGTAGCCCTCGGAGTGCAGGCCCTCGGCGTCGAGGGCGATCCCGAGCTTGTCGATGCGCTCGGTCGCGCGCACGGCGAACCGGCCGGTGCCGAGCGAGCCGCCGGCGGCGACCGCGTCGAGCGAGCGCCCGTCGTTGGGCCGCGAGATCACCTGCAGCACGCCGCCGAGCGCGAAGTTGCCGAACAGCGCCGACGCACCGCTCGGCACGATCTCGATCCGATCGATCCCGAGCGGCGACATCGCGCGCCAGTACACCCAGCCGCCGAACGGATCGTTGACCGGCAGGCCATCGCGCAGCACCAGCGCGCGCGACACGCCCGAGGGCCCGACGCCGCGCAGGTTCAGGCCCTGCGACGTCGGATCGGCGATCGAGCTCGAGCTGCGCCGAAACGTGCCGACATCGGGCACCGCGCGCACGAGGTCATCGGCCAGCACGTGCGGCGACCGCTCGAGCTGTTCGCGATCGATCACGGTCGCCGCCGCGGGCACATCGTGCAGCGGCCGCGGCAAGCGCAGCCCGGTCACGAGGATGACCTCCTCGGGCTGCGCCGTTGCGCTCGAGGGCGCAGGGGGCGTCGTCGGGGGCGCAGGGGGCGCAGGCGCGGCCGCCGGCTCCGACGATGGCGCGGGTGCCGGCGCGGGTGCAGGTTGAGCGACCGCCGCGACCGGCGCCATCGCGACTAGACAGAGCGCCAGTCGACTTCGCATGCGATCACTTCTTCGGCTTGGGCCGGATCGAATCCGCCGTGCCCTGAATGAACGCCTTGAGCTTGTCGATGTCGGCGGGCTTGAGGCGATTCGTGAAGTCCGGCATGCCGTCCTTCTGGTAAGGGCCATTGAACACGAACTTGTCGAGCTCGGTGATGATCTCCGGCTTGACGTAGCCCAGGTTGGGGATGTTGCCGCCGCGGTCGACGCCGGGGACGCCGTGGCAGATCACGCAGTGGCTGACGTAGAGTCCCAGGCCCGCGGGTGCGAGCGCCGGATCGTACTTCACACCGGCGAGCAGCCCCTCGAGCTGCACCGCGACGAACGGCGGCGGCGTCGCCTTGCCGCCGAGCGCGAAGGTGAACACGGTGCCCTTGCCGATCTTGTCGCTCGTGCGCTGCGAGACGCCGTACGCGCCGCCCCAGCCGACGGCGATCGACACGTACTGCTTGCCATCGACGAGATACGTCGACGGCGCGGCGATGACGCCGGTGCCCGTCGGCACCTCCCACACCTTCTTGCCGGTCTTGGCGTTGTACGCGACGAACCGGCCGTCGGCCGTCCCCTGGAACACCAGGTTGCCCGCGGTGCTCAGCGTGCCGCCGTTCCACGGCGAGACATGCTCGACGCGCCACGCCTCGCGCTGGTTCACCGGGTCCCATGCGACGAGGCGGCCGAACGGCTTGCTCGTCGGCGGCTTGGCGTTGATCACCATGCCGGTGTTCCAGCCGGTGCCAGTACCGAGGCGCCCGTCGAGCACCGCGCCGCGCTTCCACTCCTTGTCGTCCATCAGGTTGAGCGGCACGTTCTGCGCCGGCAAGTACACGAGGCCGGTCGTCGGGTTGAACGACATCGGATGCCAGTTGTGCGCGCCGTATGGACCGGGGACCGCGTCGAACGGCCCGTCGGGGCGCGCGAGCGGGGTCTCGATGGGCTTTCCGTCCTTGCCGTAGCCCTTGGCCCAGTTCACCGGCACGAAGTTCTTCGCCGAGATCAGCTTGCCGTCGGTGCGGTCGATGACGAAGAAGAACCCGTTCTTCGGCGCGTGCAGGATCACCTTGCGCGGCTTGCCGGCGACCTTGATCTCCGCGAGGATCATCGGCTGCGTCGCGGTGTAGTCCCAGTTGTCGCCGGGCGTCTCCTGGTAGTGCCAGGTGTACGCACCGCTATCGACGTTGAGCGCGACGATCGACGACAGATAGAGGTTGTCGCCCCCCTTGGGGCTGCGACGCTTCTGGCTCCAGGGCGAGCCGTTGCCGGTGCCGATGTACACGAGCTTGAGCTCGGGGTCGTAGGTGATCGAGTCCCATGCCGTACCGCCGCCGCCGGCCTCCCAGTACTTGCCCGACGGATCCCACGTCTCGGCCGCCTTCTTCATCGAGTCATCCTCGAACGGCTTGCTCGGATCGCCGGGCACCGTGAACCAGCGCCACTTCTGCTCGCCGGTCGCGGCGTCGTACGCCGTGACATAGCCGCGCACGCCGTACTCGGCGCCGCCATTGCCGATGATGACCTTGCCGTCGAACACGCGCGGCGCGCCGGTGATCGTGTAGGGCCGCGTGTGGTCGTTGACGGTGTCCTTCTCCCAGATCTTCTCGCCGCTCACGGCGTCGAGCGCGATCAGCCGGCCGTCGAACGATCCGACGTAGACGCGGCCCTTGTAGAGCGCGACACCGCGGTTGACGACGTCGCAGCAGCCCTTCTCGCCGTAGGCGCGCGGGACCTTGGGATCGTAGGTCCACAGCTTCTTGCCGGTGCGAACGTCGACCGCATGGACCACGCTCCACGACGCGGTGACGTACATGACGCCGTCGACGACCAGCGGGGTCGACTCGACGCCGCGCGTCGAATCGAGGCTGTACGTCCAGACCAGGCCGAGGTCCTTGGCGTTCTTTTCGGTGATCTCGTTCAGCTTGCTGTACCGCGTCTCGGCGTAATCGGCGCCGACGGTCGGCCAGTCCTTCGACGTCGCCGCATTGGCCTGGATCGACGCGCTGTCGATCGCGCCGACGGCAGCCTTGATGCGCTCGGGGGTGGTCTGCGCGCTTGCGACGCTCGGCAGCGCAAACACCAGCGCTGCGGCCATCGTCGCTCTGGCATGTAATGGGATGATGGTCTTCATATCTTCACCTCTCCGCGAATTGGCCGAACCCCGAGCGCCAGTGTCGCCACCGACGACTTGTCCGCGGGGTCCCGTGGCCGGGCATCATCACGCAGTGACCGGGGCGGCGCAACCGAAGTTCTCATTCAGATACCGCCCAGTTCCTCACTGTCGTTCGGTTCGAACCGAAGGATGTAATAGTTGTAGCTAAGCGCGCAGATAGCGTGCGAGCACGCGCGTCATCATCGCGGGATCGCGCGTGCCCGCCATCTCGCGCGCCGAGTGCATGCTCAGCATGGCATTGCCGACGTCGACCGTGGCGATCCCGAGCAGCGTCGACGTGATCGGCCCGATCGTGCTGCCGCACGGCAGGTCCGTGCGATGCGCGTAGTGCTGCACGGCGACATCCTCTTCGCGGCATAGCTCGGCGAACATCGCCGCGGTCGCCGCGGTCGTCGCGTAGCGCTGCTGCGTGTTGGTCTTGATCACCGGCCCGCCGTTGATCTGCGGCTTGTGGCGCGGCTCGTGCCGGCTCGCATAATTGGGATGCACGGCGTGCGACATGTCCGCCGACACGCACGTCGAGCGCGCGCACGCCTGATGGAACGCCTCGCGGTCGGCCACCAGGCGCTCGAGGACGCGCGGCAGCACGGCGCTCCCCGCACCGGCGGCGCTCTCGCTCCCCACCTCCTCGTGATCGAACAGCGCGATCGCCGCGATCGCCGACCCCGCACCGCGGCGGCCGAGCGGCGCGATCGCCGAGAGCGCCGCGTGGCACATCGCCAGGTTGTCGAGCCGCCCCGAGAAGATGAACTCGTCCGCCTGCCCGCCGACCGTCGGCGGCACGAGGTCATACAGCATCAGCTCGTGCCCCACGACCCGGTCCGCCGCCACGCCGGCCGCATCGGCGACGAGCTTGCCGAGCGCGCAACCGCCGGCGAGCCCGAGCACGGGCGCCAGATGCTCCTGGCGGTTCAGCACCAGGCCCTTCTCGTTGACCTCGCGGTCGAGGTGGATCGCCAGCTGCGGCACGCGCACCGCCGGCCGATCGAGCCGCACCAGCTGGCTCTCGATCTGGCCGCGATCGCCCTTCACGAGCACCCGGCCGGCGAGACCCAGGTCGCGATCGAGCCACGAGTTCAGCAGCACGCCGCCGTAGACCTCGACGCCGAGCTGCGCGTAGCCCTCGCTCGCGTACTCGGGGTTGGGCTTGAGCCGCAGGTTCGGGCTGTCGGTGTGCGCGCCCACCAGCCGGAACGCCGTGCGGTGCTCGGGCGCCGGCAGCGCGAACGCCAGCAGGTTCGTCCCGCTGCTCGTGACGTAGTACGCCCCGGGCGCGAGCGACTCCCAGCGATCCGCCTCGTCGAGCCGGCGAAACCCCGCCGCCTCGAGCCGCCGCCGGCCCTCGTGGACCGCATGAAACGGAGTGGGAGACGCGCCCAGGAACGCGAGGAGGTCGTCAACGATGTCGTCGCTCACGCCCCGACGATATGCGTTCCGCGGCCCTGCCGCGAGCGCAGGCGACCATCTACCACGGCAGCGTGGTCGGCTCCTTGAGACTGACGTCCTGCGTCGGCGCGCTCAAACCGTACTCGATCGCTGTTGCGCCGCCTCGTACGCGTTCCAGGCAGACACGGGCCACGGACTTGATCGCGACCGCTTGCTGGGCTGGTTTCTGCACGCTCTTCCTCATCGAAATCCTCCTTTTTCACCGCTGCGTGAACCTAGGTGATGTAGCACGCTACATCGCCGTGCTGGGGCGACCGGTCGCGGCGCACGGTCGTGTTCGTGCGGCCACGCGGCACGTGTCCGCTGCGCGACAGCGCGACAGATGGCAATGCAAATCGTGCAACTGCGCGTGGCGCGTCGGCTGCACGCGCGGGCCGCATGATGAAAATACCGAGCGCTCGGTGCGAGACGCGGCGAGGCCCGCACGCAGCGCTCCAGCGGGTGTCGCGAATAACTCTGGTCGCCGCGTTGTTGATCGGCGTGCGCGTGGCCGCGGCGGATCCGCCGGCGGCGGCGGCAGCGACCGCAGCGGCGGCACCTGCGGCAGTGGCGCGCGGGCCGCGGATCGAGGTCGCGTTCGTGCTCGATGCGACCGGCTCGATGGGGTCGTACATCGACGAGGCGCGGCGGCGCATCAAGGACATCGCGGATGGGCTCGCGAGCGGGACGCCGCGGCCGGAGCTGCGGTTCGCGCTGGTGAGCTTTCGCGACAAGGGCGACGCGTATGTCACGCGGCTCGACAAATTCACGGCCAAGATCGACGAGATCAAGGGCGCGCTCGACCGCACGAAGGCCGATGGCGGCGGCGATACGCCCGAGTCGGTGCTCGAGGGACTCGCGGTGGCGATCCGCCAGCTCGACTGGAGCCTCACCGATGGCCACGTCATCAAGCTGATCTATCTGGTCGGCGACGCGCCTGCGCATCATTACAGTGACAGCCCGCGCGAGAAGGACCTCGCGGCCGAGGCGCGCAAGAAGGGGATCGTCATCCACACGATCGTGTGCGGCAATGGCATGGACGCCGATGGGCTCGCGACGTGGGACCAGCTGGCGCGGCTGACCGAAGGCCGGACGCTGAAGCTGGCCGAGGGTTCGCGCGCCACGGTGGCTCGCGCGGGGGCCCCGGGCGCGGCCACGGGGTCAGCCCCGACGACGCTCGCGGCCGGCATCGGATCGACGACGAAGGCGTACTCGGCGTCGGTCGGCATCGACTACGGCGCGTCGCCCGCGGTCGCGATGACGATGCTCGCGGTCGCCAGCCCCGAGCGCAGCGGGCTCGTCGGCGCGCAGGTGCGGTGGATCGACGACCCGCTGGCGTGGAGCGACCTCTGGGCCGCGCACGTGAGCGTGCTGCCCGAAGCGGCGCGCACGCCGCCGCCAGCGGTCGATTTTGCGAAGTCCCATGTGCTCGTCGTCGGCGGCGCCGATGCCGGGCTCGAGGTCGAGTCGGTGCACGCGACGTCGTCGGGCAATGCCGCGACGGTCCGGCCCACCTCGCCCGGTGTGCGGTTCGTCGTCGTTCCGCGAGGAGGCACGCCATGAGGTCGCCGTCGGAGCGCGCGGGCGCACAGTGCGCGGTTCGTCGTCATCTTGCGGAGAGGTACACCTTGAAGACCCAAGTGTTGTGGATGCTGGCGCTGGTTGCGTGCAATGCAGACGCCGCGGAGCACGGCCCGGCCGACCCCGCCGCGTCGCCGCCGCCGGCGCAGGCACAGACGATCGCAGCGACGGCGTCGTTCGTCGCGCTCGAGCCGCCGCCGGTGCCGCCGTCGGGAACCGCGGCCACGCTGCGCATCGCGTATGCGAGCGTGCACGTCGCGATCGAGGGCGGCGTGGCGAGGACGACGATCGACGAGGTGATGGTCAACGACCAGCCCGCGCCGATCGAGGCGACCTTCTCGTTCCCGCTGCCCGACGACGCGACGGTCACCGACTTCGCCGACTGGCGCGACGGCAAGCGCGTGGCCGCGTCGCTGACCGGCAAGGAACAGGCGCGCGAGCGGTTCGAGAAGGCGGCGGCCGAGGGCAAGGCAGCGTCGCTCGGCGAGGCCGACGGCCGCACGTTCTCGATGAAGGTCGCGGCATTGCCGGGGCGCGGCCAGCGCCGGATCGAGCTGGTGTACACGCAGACCGTGCACTCGCTCGGCGGCGAGCGGACGTGGGCGCTGCCCGCGCGCCACTACACCGAGCAGGTGCCGACGCACCTCGACCTCGCCGTCGAGCTGACCGGCGCGCGCGAGATCACCGGCGCGCGCGAGCTCAACCACGATGACGCGCGCGTGGTGCGCTCGTCGGCCAGCCGCGCGACGGTGCTGCTGGCGCGCAGCCGCCGGCCGCTCGAGCGCGACGTGGTCGTGCGCTGGACCGAGCCGACGGCCGACCTCGATCTCGCCGGGCGCGCCGCGCGCCGCACCGCCGGCGAGCCGGGCTTCGTCTCGGCGCGCTTCGGCTTCGAGCGCGACCCCGACGCAGCGACGCGGGCGCCGGTGCGCGTGGTGCTCGTGCTCGACCGCTCGCTGTCGATGGCGGGCGATCCGATCGCCCACGCGCGCGACCTCGGGCGCGGTGTGCTCGACCTGCTCGATCCGCGCGACTCCGTCGGTCTGGTGAGCTTCGCCGACGACGTCCAGCGGGTCACGCCGGCGGCCGCCACGCCCGCGCAGCGCCAGAAGCTCGAGGCCGAGCTGACCGGCGCGGTCGCGAGCGGCGGCTCCAACCTGGCGGCCGCGCTCGACGAGGCGACCGCGATGCTCGCCGGTGCGCCCGGCGGCGTGGTCGTGCTGATGACCGACGGCCAGCCGACCGCCGGCGATGGCGTCGACGACGATCTGCCCGCCGCCAAGGCCGCCGACGTCGCCAAGGCGCGCGTCGTGATCGCGCACTTCAACTACCCGAGCCGCCAGGCGGCGCTCGAGCATCTGTTCCCCGGCGCGCAGCTCCACTACGTGCCCGACGGCCGCGCGGGCGACGCCGCGGTCAAGCAGCTCGCCCGGCTCGCGGCGGCGCCCTCGATCGAGGATCTCAAGATCACCGTCGCCGGCGCCACCGGCGACCTCCAGGGCGTCATCCCGCAGACCCTCGCGATGGGCGAGGACGTCCGCATCGCGGCGCGCGCCGACACCGCTGTCACCGTTCACGTCACCGGCCAGCTGCACGGCCACTCGATCGCGCTCGAGCAGACCATCGCGGTCCCCGCAGCCCCCGACGCGAGCGGCGACGGCGGCCTCGCCGTCGAGTGGGCGCGCCTGCGGGTCGCCGACCTCGACCGCCGGTTCCGCGCGGGCGAAACGGGCCTCGCCGACGAGATCAAGCGCCTCGGCACCGACTACCGCCTCGCGACCCGCTTCACCAGCTTTGTCGCCGACCCGGTCGCGGTCGACGACTCACTCAGCCCCGACCGCATCCGCCCGGGCGATCCCGAGATCCGCGTGCATGCCCCGCGCTCGATGCAGGACGTCTACGCCACCCTGCCGTGGGGCGAGCGCGTCCCGTGCGAGTGGGAGCCGATCGAGGGCGTATGGCTCGGCCGCTTCCTCGTGCCGCGCGGCGCGCGCGACGGCATGTATCGCGTGCGCGTCTACACCAACGACCAAGGCCGGGTCGCATTGCGCGGCACGCTGATGTACCGCGTCGACGATCAGGCGCCGAAGTTCCGGCTCGACGCGACCTACGGGGCCGGCATCCTCCATCTGCGCGCCACGCCGGTCGATGCCGTCTTCGAGGCGCGCAACCGCGACTCGATCCGCGGCGACAAGGTCGACCTCCGGCGCGCAGTCGTCCGCGTCGACGGCCGCGACGTCGAGCTCCACCGCGACGGCGAGACCTGGACCGCCGACGTCTCCGTCGCCCTCACCGGCACGCTCTCGCTGTCCCTGGTCGCCACGGATTACGCGGGCAATGCCTCGACCGCGACCGTGGCGCTCGACGCTGGGTCCACGGGCGTGGCGCTCTGATGCTCGCCGCCCTCGCCATCGCGCAGTGCATCGCCGCGACCTCGCCGGTGCTGGCGACCGCGAGCGAGGGCGAGCTGCGCGCGTCGCTCACGCCCAACGCCGTGAACCTCGGCGAGCACACGGCGACCGGCTGCGATGGCCTGCCGGCGCCGCATCCCACGGCGATCGCATTCTGGCAGCACCAGCTCGCGGTCGGCTTCCGCGACGGCGGCGTGTGGACCTGGGACGGCGCGTCGTTCACACCGCTCGACGGCGCACCCCGCGCGGCCGTTCGCGCGCTGGCCGCGACCGGCGACACGCTGTGGATCGGCACCGCCGAGGGCCTGTGGTCCGCGCAACCGGGGGCCACGCCGGCGCGCTTCGCTCACCAGACCCTGGGCGCCTCGCCGATCGCCGCGCTCGCTGCCGACGGTGCCGCGCTGCGGATCGCGGTCGACCCGCGCGGTGCGTGGCGCATCGACCGCGGCACGGCCACCCGCGTCGATCGCGCGGCGCTGATCGGCTGCTTCGTCGGCCGCACCGCTCGCCAGCCCGGCGACTGCGGCCGGGGCACGCCGGATGTCCCGATCCACGTCACCGCGCTCGCCGAGCTGCACCACCGCCTCCTCGTGGGCAGCTTCGACGACGGCGTGTGGCTCGAGACCGACCGCGGCTTCCGGCGCGTGCCCTCGCCGCGCATGATCGACGCGCTGCTCGTCGACGGCGACACGGTCTACGCCGCCTCGGCCACCGGCCTGTATCGCATGGCCACCACCGCCGGCGCCGTCGCCGACCCGGCTGCCATCGACGCGTTCTCGCGCGTCGAGCTCGGGCTGCCCTCGGCCCACATCAACGACCTCGCCAAGGCGGGCGATACCCTCTGGCTCGCCACCAGCCGCGGCGTTGCCGCCTGGGACGGCCGCTCGGTCCGCACGCTCGACACCGGCGACGCGCGCGTGGTCTACGCGATCACCGTCGCCTCCGACGGTGCCGTCTGGGCCGGCACGATCGCCGGCGCGCTGCGGTTTGGCCCCGACGCGACCACTCGCTTTGACCGCGCGCGCGGCACGCTCCCCGGCGACTGGGTCACTGCGCTCCTCCCCGACGACGCCGGCGGTGTGCTCGCCGGCACCTACGACGCCGGTGTCGTCCGCCTCGCGCCCGATGGAACCTCGAAGCCCGTCGCCCCACTCGACGGCGCGCTCTGGATCAACCCGCACGGCCTCGCGCGCGTCGATGGCGCCATCGCCGCCGCCACGCTCGGCCAGGGCCTGCGCTGGTCGCGCGGCAGCTCGCCTCCGCTCCCCGACGACGATGTCACCGCGACCCTTCGCATCGGCAACACGCTCTGGATCGGCACGCGCGGCGGCCTCGCCCGCATCCAGGCGCGGCGCTGACGGGCGCAGCTCAGGGCCGCTTGACCTTCTGCCCGTACAGCCGGAACAGCTTGATGATGTCTGGCTGGGTATCCTTGAGCGCGACCTCCCAGTCGAGCTTGCTGCCCTGCCACTTCTTGTCCCAGCTCGCCTTGCGTGCCGCCATGTCCTGCTTGGGGCGATCGGCGAGGATCTTGAGCAGCAGCTTGCACTGGCCCATCGCGTTCTGATCCTTCGGATAGCGGCTGATCAAGTACTCGCACACCGGCGGCAGCACGGCGTCGGCCTCGGGCAGCTCGTCGAACCGCCACAGCAGCGCATTGACCTCGAGCGACACCCGCGAGAAGTCCCCCGGGTAGCTCGGCGCCAGGTCGTGCTCGGCGAGGAACGTCAGCAGCGCGACCTTCTTCTTGAGCGTCGCCGTCTCGCTGCTCGACAGCTGCATCAGCAGCTGGTCGACCTTCTGCGGAAAATCCGCCGCCTTGGGATCGAGCGCCTTCCACCCCTTGTCGATCTCCGCCGCCTTGGCCGCGTCGTCGCGCTGAAAGATGACCTTCAGCCGCTCGGTCGCCGTCTTCGCCGCGCGGTAGTTGGGGTCGGCGTCGAGCGCCGCCTGGAACAGCCGGCGCGCCTCGGCGTCGTCGCCGCGGTCCTTGGCATCGAGGCCGGCCGAGTACTTCTGCCAGGCGTCGAACGATTGCGTCGCGTTCGACCGCAGCTTGCCGCGCTCGCCGCTCGACAGCTTCACGTCGAGCGTCTTGATCAGGATGTCGACCAGGTCCTTCTCGAGCGCAAAGAACTCGTCTCTCTTCCCCTCGACCTTCTCGCTCGCCTTCACCCGCCCGGACTTGACCTCCACCACGCGCGCGTCGATCCGCAGCGTCTCGCCGCCCATCACGTAGCTGCCGGTCATGATGAACTCGGCAGCGAGCCCCTTGCCGAGCTTCTGTGCGGTCTTCGGATCGATGAACTTGCTCCGCGACAGCTTCAGCTCCTCGAGCACCTGGTTGAGCTTGTCGCGCTCGACGATCTGCAGCGACCCGACGTTGCCCAGGTCCGTGATCAGCATATCCGCCAGTCCCTTGCGCAGCGGATCGAGCTCGGCCTTGCCGGTGTTGTTGTCGAAGTACGCGATGGCGATCGTGCGCGCCTGGGCCGGCGGCGCAACCACCAGACCGAGCACCAGGGCGAGCGCGGCGAGACAGCGGACCATCCAACGACGCTACCGGTTCGAGTCCCGTCCTTCAACGCGACGCCGGCCATGCAACGCCGGGAACGCGACCTGGGCCACGCCGCTGCCACCAACCCTGGGCGCCACCCGCCGACCCGTGGCATCTTGTGATCGATGATCGGGGCCCTCCGCTACCTCGCCGCTTTTGCGCTCGCCATCTTCCTCGTGGCCGGGCTCGTGGCCGCGCTCGGAGCCGGGCTCGTGGCCGGCACCCGCGCCGCACACGCCGCGCCCAAGCCGACCGTCGCCGTCCTCTACTTCGACTACAGCGGCAAGGACGACCAGCTGGGACTTCTGCGCAAGGGCCTGGCCCAGATGATGATCTCCGACCTCTCGGCCGTCGATGCGATCCAGCTCGTCGAGCGCGACCGCCTCGAGGAGATCCTCGCCGAGCTCAAGCTCGGCCAGAGCAACAAGATCGACCCCGCCAGCGCCGCCAAGGTCGGCAAGCTCCTCGGCGCCCGTTACCTCATCCTCGGCGGTTACTTCGACCTCAAGAACATGCTGCGGGTCGACGCGCGCGTGGTCGAGGTCGAGACCGGCAAGGTCGTCCAGTCCGTCGGCGCCACCGGCGACGCCGACAACTTCCTCGCCCTCGAGCAAAAGCTGGTCACCGACATCGGCGCCATCCTCGGCAAGCAGCTCTCCCTTCCGCCGGCCAAGACCCCGCCCACGCCCAAGGTCAAGCCGCCCGCCAAGCTCGCCCGCCGCACCGCCCTCACGTACTCGCGCGCCCTCCACGACATCGACTCGGGCGACAAGGCCAAGGCCAAGGTCGAGCTCGAGCAGGTCGTCAAGGAACAGCCCGACTTCAAGCTCGCCATGGTCGACCTCGACAAGCTCCTGCAGTAGGCCGGTCGGCCGAGCGGCGCCGCATCGACATAGCGACGGCGATCAACGCGACGCCTTGCAGCGCTCCGCGGCCTTGGCGTGCCCGAGCTCCTTGGCGCGGCAGTAGGCGGCGTTTGCGTCACCCTTGTGCGCTCGCTCGCGCAGCTCCCCGAGCGACGCCCATGCCTCGGCGCTCGTCGGCTGCCGTCGCACCGCCTCGTCGAGGTCCGCCAGGGCCGCGTCGTTGTCGCCCTTCATCGCATACGCCTGCGCGCGCGCCAGATAGGCATTCGGATGATCCGGCCGCCGCCGCAGCAGCTCGGTGAACGTCTCCACCGCCGTCGGATCATTCTGTCGAAGCTGCAACAGCCCGAGGTTGAAGCGCGGCGCGTCGTACACCGGCTCGGCCGTCAGCGCCAGCACATAGGCGTTCTCCGCCGGCTTGAGGTTGCCGAGCTTCTGCAGCGCATTCCCCGACAGGTTGTACGCGACGGCGTATCCCGGGCACAGCCGCAGCGCCTCCGACGCCGACAACTGCGCCTTCTCGGCGTCCGTCGCCAGCTGCGCGCGCGCCCGCAGCGCCCACGCCTCGCTGCTCGCCGGATGCTCGCCGAGCATCTGCAGCGCTTTCTCGCGCTGGTTGTCAGCGAGCGCCCGCGCCGCATCCAGCAGCAGCGTCACCGTCGGGCCCTCCTTCGCGCGGCAGCTCTCGGGCGCCAGCGGCTCGCTCTTCGCGAGCAGCTCGTCGAGCTCCTTGCGCGGCGCCGCCTCCACGACCGGCGCCGCATCGAGCACCTTCGCCTGCGGCCCCGACGCCACGACGCTGTACACCACCCCCGTCCCCACGCCGATCACCGCCAGGCCCGCAACGATCAACCCGATCCGCCCGCGCGTGGGATCCGACGTCCTCCGCGTCGTCGACTCCTGCCGCCCACCGTGCACATCGATCGACCCACTCGCCACCGCTCCACCTGCCGCACGCGCGTACGCCCCCGGCCCATGCCACCCGGCCTGCATCGCCGCCGGCGGCCACCCCGCCGCATGCGATCCGCCCGCCTGCGATCCACCCGCATGCGATCCACCGACGTGCAATCCACCCGCCTGCGACCCATGCCCTCGCCACTCGGGAGGCGTCGATCCACCCGCGTGCGATCCGCCTTGCCACTCAGGAGGCGTCGATCCACCCGCCTGCGATCCACTGCCTTGCCAGTTCCGTGGCGTCGATCCGCCCGAGGCACCGTCTTGCCAGTCCTGAGGCGTCGATCCTCCCGCCTGCGACCCACCGCCTTGCCATTCGGGCGGCTGCGGCGCCGGCGATTGCGAGCCGGGCGGCGGCTGCCCTTGCATCGCCGCCAGCGACTCGGGCGATTGCGAGCCAGCCGCGTAGACGTCGGGCGGCTGCGAGCCATGCGATTGCCAGCCGACCACGTTCGCGCCCTGCGATTGCGCCGGTGGCTGCGCGCCCGGATGCTGCCCGCCGGGCGACCGCGCGTCGGCGTCCTGCGAGCCCATGAGCTGCGACCCGGCTGCGTGCGGCCCCATCGCCGGCCCCGCGCCCGAGAATGGCGCCTGCCAGCCCGCGGCTTGCCACGACTGCCAGGCGGATGCTTGCAAGCAGTCCTCGAGCCGCGCGACCACCTCGCCGGCATTGGCCGGCCGCTGCGCCGGGTCCTTGTCGAGCAGCTGCATGATCAGCGTGGCCAGTACCGGCGACGTATCGGGCGCCAGCGACAGCACTGGCATGGGCTCCTCGGTCGCGTGCGCGAGCAGCATGCTCGCCGCCGTCGGCGCATTGAACGGCATGCGCCCGCTCGCCATGCGATAGAGCATGACGCCCAGCGCGTAGAGATCCGTCCGCGCGTCGATCGCGGCCCCCATCGCCTGCTCGGGCGACATGTACGCCGGCGTGCCGATCGGCCGCCCGGTCCCCGTCAGGTTGACGTCGTCGTCGAGCGATTTGGCGATGCCGAAGTCGAGCACCTTGACGAAGTCGGTCTCGCCGTAGCTCTCGATCAGCATCACGTTCTCGGGCTTGAGGTCGCGATGCACCAAGCCTCGCTCGTGCACCGCGCCCAGCGCATTGGCCACCTGCTTGGCGATCCGCACGATGCGCTTGAGATCGAGCCGCCCGGCGCCATCGATCACCTGGCGCAGCGACGCGCCGGCCAGGTACTCCATCGTCAGGTACAGCTGCCCCTCGGTTTCCCCGAAGTCATAGACCCGGATCGTGTTGGGATGCTCGACCTTCGCAGTGACCAGCATCTCCTTCTTGAACCGCGCGACCGCGCTGCGGCTGGTCACCACCTCGGGGCGGATCAGCTTGAGCGCGACCATGCGGTCCATCGCGATCTGCCGCGCCTGGTAGACCGCGCCCATGCCGCCCTCGCCCAGCAGCCGCACGATCTCGTACTTGCCGTCGGCGATCGTCCGCCCGAGCAGCGATCCGCCCTGCTCTACCGTCGGATCCTCTCCCACGCTGGCGCGCTTGCGCTCCACCACCGTCCCGCTTCCGGGTGTGCCTGGTTGGCGAGGGGAATCTCCCACCCCTCCACCATCGCACATCCGGCGCACCCGGCGCACCCGGCGCGAATTCACGCGGACGACGCTGCGGGACTCGATCGACCGCATCCTCAGAGGTCGATCTGCGCGCCGATCTCGATGACGTTCTCCGACGGAATGGCGAGATACGTCGTCGCACTGGCGGCGTTGCGCGCCAGGAACGCGAAGATCGACTCGCGCACGGGGCCCAGGCGGCCCTTGGCGGTCGACAGGAACGTCTCGCGGCCGATGTAGTAGGTCGGGTCCTCGAGCTTGAACGGCGCGCTCGCGTGCGCCGCCGCGTCGGTCAGCGCGCGCGGCACCGATGTGGTGTCCATGTAGCCGTAGCGGACGCGGACGCGCACGAAGCCGCAGCTCAGATCGGTGATCTCGGTGCGCTCGGCGGCGGGCACGTAGGGCACGTGCTCGAACACGACGGTCAGCAGGATGACGTGCTCGTTGAGGACCCGGATCCGCCGGATGTAGTGCTCGAGGATCAGCGGCACGTCGCGCGAGGTCAGGAACACCGCGGTGCCGGGAACGCGGGTACAGACGCGCTGGTCGACGGTCTCGATGAAGGTGTCGATCGGAAGCGCATGCGTCTGCGTGTACTCGGCGAGCGCGGCGCGGCCGGCCTTCCACGTGGTCATCACGACGAAGAACACCGCGCCCACGAGGATCGGCACGTAGCCGCCCTCCACGAACTTCAGGAGATTGGCAGCGAACAGTGGAATATCGAACGACAGGAACAAGAGCAGCAGCGGCACGGCCAGCCACCGCGACCAGCCCCAGGTGCGCCGCGCGACGACGTAGTAGGCGACGCTCGTGATCGCCATCGTGCCGCTGACCGCGATGCCGTACGCCGCGGCGAGCTTGCTCGACTCCTGGAACACCAGGACGAGCACGCAGCACGCGACCGCGAGGCCCCAGTTGATCTGCGGGACGTAGATCTGGCCCTCGGCCTCCGCCGAGGTATGGAGGATCGCGACGCGCGGGAACAGCCCGAGCTGTACGGCCTGGTGGGTCAGCGAGAACACGCCGGAGATCAGTGCCTGCGACGCGATGATGGTCGCGAGCGTCGACAGCACGACCAGCGCATAGGTCACCGGCCCGACGGGTACCTGCGAGAAGAATGGATTGGCGGCCGCTGCCGGGTCGCGCAGCATCAGCGCGCCCTGGCCGAAGTAGCTCAGCACCAGTGCCGGCATCGCGACGGTGAACCACGCCAGCCGGATCGGCCTGGCGCCGAAGTGACCCATGTCGGCGTACAGTGCCTCGCCTCCGGTCAGGCACAGCACGACGATGCCCAGGACGGAGATGCCGGTCAGGCCGTGACGCGCGAAGTAGCTCACCGCGTGCGCCGGTGACAGCGCCGCGAGCACCCACGGCTCCTGGACGATCTGCACGACACCGAGCACGGCGATGGTGACGAACCACACGAGCATGATCGGCCCGAACAGCTTGCCCATCGCGCCGGTGCCCCGGTGCTGGATCGCAAACAGGCCGATCAGGATGACGACCGTGATCCCGACCACCAGCGGCGGCGAGAACGCATGCGGCGCGGCGAGCTTCAGTCCCTCGACCGCCGACAGGACCGAGATCGCGGGCGTGATGATGCCGTCGCCGAACAAGAGCGCAGCGCCGGCGACCACCATCGACGTGATCCACGCGATCCGTCGAGTCTCTTCGGGAACGAGCGCCAGCAGCGCGAGGATGCCGCCCTCGCCGCGGTTGTCGGCGCGCATCACGAACGTCAGGTACTTGACCGCGACGACGAGGGTCAGCCCCCAGAAGATGAGCGACAGCACGCCGAGCAGGTCCTGAGGGCTCGGCGGGCCCTCCGCGCCGATCAGCTGGAGCGTGTACAGCGGGCTGGTCCCGATGTCGCCGAACACCACGCCCAGCGCGCCCAGTGCAATGACCCCGAGCCCGTTGCGGGGGCCGTGACTCGCCTGCGGGTCGTCCACGTGGCGACTGTGCAGCCGGCGCGCAGCCGCGTCACCGGGTCGCCGGACGTTTCGCTCGATGGCCTGAAAGGTAGACACCAGCACCTGACCGGGACGAAACTCGCGGCCAGTCCGCGGTCCGCCGAGGTTGGCTGCCGTGGCGCAGGGCAACGACACGCAGGAGGAACCTTGAACGCCATCGTCGACGCGGCTGCATCGCAAGGTCCGGCCCCCGACGTGATCGCCGTGCGGCGCCTCTCGCTGCGCTACGGCCCGCGCGACTCGGGCGTCGTCGCGCTGCGCGACATCGACTTCCGCGTCCCCGACGGCGCGTTCGTCGCCGTGGTCGGCCCCTCGGGCTGCGGCAAGTCGACGCTGCTCAAGATCCTCGCAGGCCTCCTGGCGCCCACCGAGGGCAGCGCCGACCTGCGGGGCCAGCCGATCACCGGCCCGCGCCGCGACATCGGCGTGGTCTTCCAGTCGCCCGTCCTGTTCCCATGGCGCACCGTCGTCGGCAACGCCATGCTGCCGGCCGACGTCCAGCGCCTCGACAAGAAGGCGATGCACCGCCGCGCGCTCGAGCTGCTCCAGCTCGTCGGCCTGGGCGGCTTCGAGCAGCGCTACCCGCGCGAGCTCTCGGGCGGCATGCAGCAGCGCGTCGGCATCGTGCGCGCCCTGCTCCACGACCCGGCGATCCTGCTCATGGATGAGCCGTTCGGCGCCCTCGACGCGATGACCCGCGAGAGCCTCAACGTCGAGCTCCAGCGGATCTGGATGCAGCGCCGCATCACCGTCCTCTTCATCACGCACTCCACCGCCGAGGCCGTCTTCCTCGCCGATCGCGTCATCGTGCTCACCCCGCGCCCGGGCGCGATCAGCGACCAGTTCGAGGTCGACCTGCCCCGCCCGCGCACCCTCGACGTCATGACCACCGAGCGCTTCGGCGACTACGTCCGCCGCGTCCGCGCCGCCCTCAGCACGCGCGCAGGAGCAGGCCTCGAATGAGCGCTCCGGGCGGAAAAGCAAAGCGAGGAGCGCTCGGACGACCATGAGGCGCCGCGGCCCGATCGCCTTCGCCCTGCGCCTCGCGCTCATCGCGGCCCTGCTCGGCCTCTGGGAGCTGGCGGTCGCCTACTTCGAGCTACCCGCCTATATCGTGCCCCCGCCGTCCAGGATCGCGTATGCATTCTACAATGGCATGTCCGATCATCTATATATCGGACACGCCTACACCACGATCATCGAGACTCTGCTTGGATTCATACTCGGCTGTGGACTGGCATTCCTGCTGGGCAGCATTGTCGCGATCTCTCGCACGATCGAATACTACGTCTATCCACTCATCGTGATGTTCCAGGCCATGCCCAAGGTGGCCCTCATCCCACTCATCCTCGTGTGGTTCGGCCTCGGCCTGTCCTCCAAGGTCGTCAGCGCCGCCCTCGTCGCGTTCTTCCCGCTCATGGTCAACACCATCGCCGGCCTGCGCTCTGCCGACGAGGATCGCATCAACCTCATGCGCTCGCTGTCCGCCTCGCGCTGGCAGATCTTCCGCATGCTCCAGCTCCCCAACGCCCTGCCGTACATCTTCGCCGGCCTCGAGGTCGCCATGATCTTTGCCCTGATCGGCGCCATCGTCGCCGAGCTGATCAGCGCCGAGAAGGGACTCGGCATGCTCATGCAGAGCATGAGCTTCTCGATGGACGTCGCCGGCCAGTTCTCGATCCTCTTTGTCCTCGCAATCCTGGGCCTGGTGTTGAACGGCCTCATCACCATCGCGCGCCGCCGCATCCTGTTCTGGGACCGTTCGCGCGACGCCGACGTGCACCCGGTAAGCAAAGGAGACCTGTCGTGATCAAGCAAGCTGTCCTCGCCGCTGCGCTCCTCCTGGCCACCACGGCCGCGATCCGCCCCGCCCTCGCCGAGCTACGCACCGTGCGCGTCGGCTGGTGCGCCAAGACCGTCAGCTCCGCCGCCGCGCCGTTCGCGATCGCCCAGAAGATGGGCTGGTTCGAAAAAGACGGCATCAAGGTCGAGCTCGTCCCACTCCCCGGCTCCACCGATTGCGTCAAGCTCGTCGCCACCAAGGACGTCCAGGTCTCGCTCCCCTCCGTCGAGCCACTCGCGATCATCCGCCCGCAAGGCGTCAAGGCGAAGTTCTTCTACACCGCCTATCAGGGCAACATCTACGGCATTGCCGTCCCTGCCGACAGCCCGGTCAAGACCATGGCCGACCTCAAGGGCAAGAAGATCGGCGTGACGTCCATGGCCTCCGCCGGCGTCATCCTCGCCCGCGCCCTCGCCAAGCACGCCGGCCTCGATCCCGACAAGGACATCTCGATCGTCGTCGCGGGCGAGAGCGCACAGACCGCCGCCCTCCTGCGCTCCCACCAGATCGACGCCCTCTCGCAGTTCGACACCCAGTACGCACTCACCATGAACGCAGGCGCCAAGCTGCGCTTCCTCGATCACCCCGAGATCAAGAAGTTCCCCTCCAACGGCTTCGTCGCCCTCGAGGACTACCTCACCGCCAACCGCAAGGACGCCGTCGCCCTCGCCCACGGCTACGCCATGGGCACCGTCTTCGCCATGGCCAACCCCGAGGCCGCCATCCGCATCCTCTGGGAGGTCTTCCCCCAGACCAAGGCCACCGGCAAGGACCCGGCCACCGCCCTCAAGGACGACCTCCTCACCCTCGACGCCCGCGCCAAGAACTGGCGCTACGAGCCGGTCGACGGCAAGCGCTGGGGCGACAACGTCGAGGCCAACTACCAGACCTACCTCGACTGGCTCCTCGCCCAGGGCGTCATCAAGGCCAAGACCTCCGCCAAGGACCTCATCACCAACGACCTCCTCGACGACATCAACAAGTTCAACCCCGACGCCATCCGCGCCGAGGCCAAGGCCTACAAACCCAAGTGACCTGTCCCGGCCCGATCAGGCCGATCGCTTCTCACGCCGCCGACTTCAGATTCTCGCGAATGATGCGCGGATGGCGGGCCGCAATCCGCAGCAGCGCGATCGCCGGACCATCCGGCTGCCGTCGCCCCTGCTCCCAGTTGCGAAGCGTGTGAACGCTGATCCCCATCGCCGCTGCAAACTGCGCCTGCGATAGGCCGACAAAGCGCCGCAGGGCCGCAACATCGGCCCCCGACTCGAACCGTCCGAGCATGAGACGCTTCCGACGTCGGGCCGAGATGGCTCGCGCAAACTGCTGCGACGTCAGCTCCGGCATGTCTGTCATGGTTGCTCTTTCATGTGGTCCCAGTAGAGCCTCTGCTCGTGCTTGGTTGCCCAGCGGGCGCTGATGATCCGGACCGTATCTTCATCGCGCTCCGTCCACACAACCAGGACGACGCCTCGCTCGATCGGACCGATCGCAATGAACCGGTCTTCGAAGTCAGAATGAGCATCGTCGAAGATCTCGAGGTAATCGACACCCGAAACCAACAGCTCCTTGGCTTCTTCGAACGAGATCCCATGTTTCTGCTGGTTGACGCGGTTCTTGGCCTCGTCCCACTCAACCTTCACCGATCAAGGGTAAGCCAATGGCTTAGAGGTGTCAAACCATCCGTGGGGGACCTCTGTTACCCCTTGCCGAAGAACGCAACGAGGCGGAACTGTCCGGCGAGCCGGTTCCATCCGAAACTCCTGCACGCGCGTAGCCGCGCGCCCGTGCATGGGCGAGCGATGGAAACGACTTTGGTTGCGGCACCATGGCGACGGCCGCGCCGTCTCGCGGGATCGATGTCGGAATCGAGAGGGGCTTGTCGCCTGTAGCGATGTGGCCCTGACCGCTGCACCCACCAACGAACGGACGACCGCCTGGCATCTCGATCTGCTGGGGATCCCGGCGCTGTGGAATGCTGGGATCACGGGCGCAGGCGTCCGCGTCGGGCTCCTGGACAGCGGGCTCGCGCGGGTTCGCGGACTGGATCGGCCTGGCGCCTTCGAGTACATCGACACGCGCGGCAGCAGCACCACCGCGAACGATTCGCAGACCGGCCACGGCACACGATGCGCGAGCATCGTCGCGTCGACCGACGACCGGGCGCTCGGCATCGCGCCCGATGCATCGATCGTCAGCTTTCAGGTGACGCCCTTCGGCGACGCCGTGCTCAACCTGGAGCACGCGTTGGAGGCGATCGCGAGACGCGGAGACATCGACGTGTTGCTCTGTGCCTTCGCGATCGCGAGCTTGCCGCTCCGGGTGGTCGATCAGATCGGCGCGCTCGCCGCCGCAGGGATCATCATAGTCACGGCGGCCGGCGATTCGGACATACCGATGGGCTTCCCCGAAGACGTGCTGCAGGCGGTCTCGGTCGCCGGCATCACGCGCGACCAACGCGCGTTACCGTCGGCGCGACGGGGGACATTCATCCATGTCGCCGCGCCGGCCGAGGACGTGCCTGCCTTGAATCCGCTGGGGGACGTCGTCCCGTTCGGTGACACCTCGGCGGCGGCTGCGATCGTCGCCGGCGTTGCCGCACTGATGATGTCGACACGGACCCGTTCTCGGCGACGCGAGCTGGGGGCGAGGTTCCGGAACTTGGTGGGCCGGACTGCGAATCCGTTGTCGGGCGTATCCCCACTCGCGGTGGGTTCGGGATGTGTGAATCCGGCCGGGACCTTGAAACTCATCAACGAGGAACTCCGATGACCGTCAGGTGGTGTGTGTGCGTGTTCGCAATGATGTGCTGCCGGCTCGCCGGAGCCGAGACCAAGCGACCGAGCGATGCCGAGCTGTTGCCGATCGATATTCCGGCTTCGACGACGTCGACGACAACGCTGGCGGACGACCTTCGCGATGCGTGCGAGTCGATCGCGCAGCACGCGTCGACGCTGCAAGGCGCGCAGAGCGCCCAGCGATTCTCGCGCGAAGCGCTCCGGCCGTGGCAAGCCGCGCGAAAGGCGCTCGCCTCCGCGATCGACGAGCGCGTTCGCGCCAAGGCCGATCAGGCGAGCGTGGACCGACCGAGGCCCGGCGCGGGGAACGGCGAGGCACAGCGGCTCTCGGCGGCCGCCGACAGGCAGCTCACAGCCGCGGCGCAGATGGTCGCTGCGACCGAGAAGACGGTGCAGGCGGCGACCAGCGAGGTGGACAAAGAGCGAGCCGCGGCGGCGAACAGCACGGCGGCGCTCCACGAAGCATGTACGGCGATCGCCAAGGGCACGAAGCTCAGTCCGGACATGATTGCCAGTCTGCATGAGTTCAAGCGCAATCCCAGCGACAGCGTGAGCCTGGTCAAGATGTTCCTCGATGCGGCCACCGGCATTGGACAGAGCCCGAGCGCGGCATTCGAGCCCGTTGCGCCGGGATCGCTGGAGACGGCGTTGATCAATGGTCTCACCAACTTCGTCTATCAGCGCGCGAAGGCCGAGGCGCTCGACTACCTCGCGGACACCCTCAAGGGCCTGCTGTGCGCCGACGACCGCAAGCCATTCTTCGCCAACATCTGCATCGCATTCGACGATGTCGACAAGACGGTCTCGCTGAGCGCGATCGGCTCGTTCCTGGCAACCGCGGCGCGGAAGGATCTGGAGCGCCTGCCCGACGTCATGCTGGTCTATGCGCTGTCGGAGCTCACGAAGATGGCGCCCGGCCAGCCGCCGACGTGCGGCGATCAGCAGGTGGCCTGCGAAGCGCTCACCGATGCGCGGGTCACGCTCGCGTTCTACCACGACGTCTCGCGCGGCCGCCGCGCGCTCGATGCCGCGCGAGCGCTGCACGCGATCGCGTTCACCGATCTCCAGCGCGCACAGGCACCGAGGTCGATCCGAGCGCTCTCCGTCGCATCGGAGCTACTCGATGCCGTGATGCGCCAGAACGGATGGGAGCGTCTGGGCAAGATCTCCCCGGAACAGCGCCCGTTCTTCGCCGTGAGCGTGCTGCTGACGCTCGAGGACGTCGGCGACGTGGCGCTCGGAGACAAGGCGCTGGGTTCGGAATGGCTCGCACTCGCATTCAAGATCTCCGAGCTTGCAGCGCACGCCGGCGACCTCCACAAGCAAGCGGAGGCTGCGATCGGTGCGTTCCAGACCAAGCTCGCCGCGCTCGCCAGTCAGCCGGCCGGCAGCACGAAGCCCTCGATGACCCAGACGGCGCCCGACGTGGCACGCGCCTCCGCATCCACGCTGGCGGCACTGCTCGAGGTGTCTGCCAGCGTGGCGCCCGACGTCGGCATCCCCGAGGCGCCCGAGCTCGGGGCCGCGAAGAAGGTCGAGCAGCTGGGCGAGATGATCGCCAATGGCGCGGCATCCTCGACGATCGCGCTGGAGCTCTCCGATCTGTATCTCCGCGTGATCGGTCATCCAGGCCCATCCGAGAGCTCGAAGATCGTGGCCACCGTTCGCAATGCGCTGCCGTTCGTGCTGCAGCTGTCGCGCGCGGAGTCGGCCGATGACGTCGAGAAGGCGCTTGAGGCGGCCGCGGCGCCGGCCGGTGCGTACCGGACCAAGAGCAAGCGCGGCATGGTCTTGATCACCGCGTTCGCCGGCGGCGCCGTCGGTCGCGAGTACATTCTGCACGAGAACCCGGGCTACCCGCTCGGTCTGTTCGCGCCCGTGGGCATCCATGCATCGTGGCCAGTTTCGGGCTGGGGAAACATGGGCGTGATGCTCTCGATCCTCAACCTCGGCAGCTTGGTCTCCGAGCGGCTCGACAGCGATCTGGAGAAGACGTCCGAAAACCAGACATCGAGCGTGGCGCCGTCGTCGTCGGACTCGTTCAAGAAGCTGCTGTCGCCCGGCCTGTT
>DATIPJ010000047.1:0-6740 GCA_035472155.1 Kofleriaceae bacterium | reverse complement strand
GAAATTGAAAATGTAGATGAGTAATGCGAGGAGCATGCGATGCTGCAATGACGCCGGGGCCGAAGGGCCGTTCCTTCGCGCCGGCATGCGACAGAACGAATGGGTGCAGCTGGCACCCTAGTCCTTCCGATCACCGGAACGCCGAACGAGCCGGCCATGGCGAGGCGAGCCTCGGTGTGAGAGGAGCGCCCGGGCGGACAGACACCCTACGACGACCACTCGGCCCGTACCGCGGCGCGCAGGTCGGCGGAGCACAGGAGCTCGATCGCCGTCTTGGCCATCGCCCTGGCGGCGTCGAGCGCAGTCGCGCCTCCTCGCTCGCTGGCCGCCGCGGCGGTGAACCGGTGCTCGTGGCACAGCGCCTCGTTCTCGGCGACGATCGCCAGGTACGGGTGGATCGCCGGCACGACGTACGACACATCGCCCATGTCGGTGCTGCCAGCGCCCAGCCCCGGCCAGGTCTCGCGGGCGCGGCGTCCGCCGGCCGCGAGGTGCTCACCGAACACCCGAGCCAGTGCCATGTTGTTGCGCATGTCCTTGTATCCAGTGCGGACGCTGATCTCGACCTGGACGCCGCTGGCCAGCGCGGCCGCACGCCCGCAGCGCTCGACGATCGCGCGCACGCGCTCGAGCTCGGCGACGTCGCGCGCGCGGACGCTGAACTCGCACGCAGCATGCTCGGGGATGATGTTGACCGCCTGGCCTCCGTTGGTGATGTAGCCGTGGACCCGCACGCCGTCCCTGAAGTGGACGCGCTGGCCGTCGATCAGCCGGAACGCGTCCATGCACGCGGTCAGCGCGCTCGACCCGGTGTGCGGCGACGCGGCTGCGTGCGATGGCACACCGGTGAACGCAAACGACAGCCACAGGCTCGCCAGCGCGTTGTGGGCGAGGATGTCGCGATCGAGCGGATGGAACATGATCGCCGCGTCGAGCCCGTCGAACGCGCCGGCCTCGATCAGCTTGATCTTGCCGCCGCCGCCCTCCTCGGCCGGCGTGCCGAGCAGCACTACCTCGCCGCCGGTCCCGCCGACGACCCGCGCCGCGGCCAGGAACGCGCCAACCGCGCCGGCCGCGATCAGGTTGTGGCCGCACGCGTGGCCGATCTCCGGCAGCGCGTCGTACTCGGCGAGGATCGCGACCCGTGGCCCACCGGCGGTCCCGGCGCGCGCGCGCAGCGACGTCGGCATGCCGCCGAGCCCGCGCTCGACCGCGATCTGGCGCGACGCCACCAGCTCGCTGATCCATCCCGCTGCCTTGACCTCCTCGAACCGGAGCTCGGGGTGGGCGTGCAGGTTCGCCGATAGCGCGAGCAGGTCCTGCGCATCAGCAGCCACGGCGTCGTCGATCGCTCGGCTGAGCTCCTGAGGAATCGTCATGCCCGACAATGGTCCGGCTGTCGCGGCTTCGTCAACCGCACAACGGGACCGACGGGCGGGTCGCGGAATCCCTCACCGAGGTTCGTTTTTCAGTGACTGCAGCTTCAGCCGCGACGGCGACCGCCTCCGGTCGCAGCAGGGCGGCCGGCGCGCCGCGCTCCAAGAAAGGCTCGTGTGGCGCTCAGAAGTGTCCGCTGGTGGTGAAGTTCGTGCCACCGGCGGTATAGGTCAGGGTGTAGGTGTCGCCGCTGGTCGGGTGCGCCGTGCCGCTGCCGCCTGATTGCGCGGCGAAGATCCAGTTCGTTCCCGGAGACAGCTGACCGGTCCACTGATACGTGATCGCCGTCGCGGTGCTGCTATGCATCTGCGTGAAGGATCCCACCGTGTTGTACTGGCCATTGAACGTGATCCCACCGGTCGTCTGAAGCGTGATCGTGAGCGTCACCGCCGTGAGCGGCACCGACGTGGCGATCCGGACCTGCTCCTCGTTGAACCATGGCCCGCTGGCGGCCACGAGCGGCGTCGCGGTGGCGGGGCCTGGCCCACCTCCGGCGGTCGTCACGGTGACGCCGACCCTCGTCGTTCGCGTCAACCCACCCCCGGTGCCCGTGATAGTCACGTCGACGCGACCGAGCGCGGCCGCACTCGAGGCCGTGAACGTGATCGTGCTGGTGCCCATCGCTGACGCGGGGTTGAATGACACGGTGACACCCGGCGGTAGTCCGCTGGCGGCGAGTGCAACCGCGCCGGTGAAGCCACCGCTGCGCGACACGGCGACCGTGGCGGGCTGAGTCGTTCCGACGGTGAGCGAGACCGCTGCGGGATTGACCGACAGAGAGAAGTTCGGAGTCAGAGTGCCATTGAGCGCCGCGGTCAGAGCCGGAAACCAGCGGTTCGCGATCTTGCGGTTTCCGGGGTCGATGGGATGAACGCCGTCGAACGTATCGGTGGCGGTGTCGAAGCCGGTCCACTGATCGACGACGGTGATCGGAGACTGTGCGGTGGTCTTTCCTTGTGCCCATGCCGGGATGGCGGCGTTCAACGCGACCACCCGGCTCGCACACTCCGTGCAATTGGAGGGGTTCATCGGGATGATCTGCGCGACCAGGATCTTCATGTTCGGGTTCTGGGCGCGCATCTGATCGACGAGCTTGCTGAACGCGGTCAGAATGACGGATGGCGTGCGCGCGTTCCACACATCGTTGGTCCCGAGATGCATGACGACGATGTCAGGGCGCGTCGCGGCGAGCCACGGCACCAGCTGATTCTGATCGGCCATGTTCGTGGCGAGGATTCCACCGTGGCCTTCGTTGTCACCGTCGTGAGCAATCCCGCAGCCCTGCGGCGGCAAGGTCCCGACGAAGTCGATGTTGGTGAAGCCGGCGTTCTGCAGATCAGTCCACAGCAGCGCGCGCCAGCACCCGGGAGACCCCGTGATCGAATCTCCGAGTGGCATGATTCGAGTCTGGGCGTGGGCCGAATGTGCGGTCGCGATCCAGAATGGTATGAGCAGAGCGAGGCTGGTCAGGATTCGAGCAACCACGGTGTGTTTGCGGACTGACATGGTCATCCTCCCAAACGGCATTGGGTGCGATATTGTCGACGGCGAAGACGCCGCGGAGATTACCTCGCTCCGAGCGAAAGCAACCAGTCACGCTGCTCTCACTTCGTATGCTCACGACAACGGAGAGCGACGCGCGTCCCACGACTTCGTAGCCTCTGCCAAACGTCGCCTCGACGCGTCATGATCAACATGCGCGAACCAGGTGCGTGTACGCACGCTCTCACGTAGTCCCGTCATGCGCGGTACAGATCCGTCCCCGCCGCGACGACGCCGTCATGAACGGCGCGCTCATGACGCTGACATGACATGCTGCTCATTCGGCGGCCAAGACCACGGACCGGAGTGCCCTCCCCGCGGAGGTCCCTCACCGCGCAGGCTGGCCGCTCGTGAATCGGACCGCTACCGCTCCTCATCACGTGTGTCTGCAACGAACCATCCCGTAGAAGGCCGATCGCAAGCAGGGGCCTGCCGGTTAAGCTGCAACGCATGTATGCACTGGCGATCGCGTTCGTATTGACCAGCTTGATCAGCAATCCGCGCGTCGCGGTGACAGACGGCGCTGACGCCGGCACCCGCTCGCACGATGCCGTCGTCGTCGATCTGAAGGCCGGTAGCGCGCGCTTCGTGAAGACCGGTTCGCCGCTGCTGGCCAAGGAGCGCTCGATCATCATCGAGCTCCTGGCACCGCCGGTCGGGGCGCTACCGAATACCAGCGGCCTCCCGGATGCGTTCGACCGCCCCGGCATCGAGAAACTCTTCGACAACGACCGCGTCACCATCTACCGCTATACGTGGGTGCCCAACAAGAAGACGCCGCGCCATTTCCACGCCAACGATGTGGTTGTCGTCCACCTGGTCGATGGCGTGCTGGCATCGACCACGCCGGACGGAAAGACGACGATGAACCCCAACACGTTTGGCCTCACCAAGTTCAACCCGCGCGGGCGCATTCACGAAGAAGAGCTCGTCAAGGGCAAGGCGAGCGCTGTCATCGTCGAGCTCAAGTAGCCGACGTCCAGGTACGGCCATCGATCTCGCGGGTGAGGAGCGACGATCAGGCCACGGGCCGCGAAGGCGCTAGCCTGCAGGTGCGCTGACTCCCGCGGCCCTCGCGGGCGTGCCCGGTGAGGATGACGCCTGAAAGGAGCACGCGCGGCAGACTTTGTTTTGAACGACATCTTCCGCTGCGGGGACACCACACGCAGCCTGGCTCGGGGCACGCCCGAGCTGGCCGCAGGACCCCCGATGCAACGATTCCGTTCTCCCGCGGCGAGGGCGAGCGCTGGGCTGCGCCGTGCGCGCCGCCGAGCTCACCGCCTCGCCATCATGATGATCACGTGGCTATTGATCGAGGCCGCGGCCTCCGCGCAACCAGCCGCACCGCCGGGCCGTGCCCGCATCCCTCCAGCGTCGAACCTCCCCGGCGCACCGCTGCCCGAAGAGCACCCGACACCGCCAGCGACGCCACCCGACGCTGGCCGCCCGGTGATCGTGGTCAGCGGTCGGGTGATCGACGCGCTCGGCCGTCCGGTCGCGCGCGCGCACGTCGGCGTCGAGGCCCACCCCGGCGAGGCGATCAGCGACGGCACCGGCCAATTCCGGATCGCAGCACCCGTCGGAGCGTCGCTGGTGATCGAGCGCGACGGCTACGATCCCGCGCTCGCCAGTGTCTTGGACGCGAACCTCGATGATACCGTGCTGCTCGTCGCCGGCTCCAACGCGGAGACCATCGAGATCCGCGGCGAGGCCCCAGCGGCGTCACCAGGGGCCGCCAAGCTCGAGCGCCGCGAGCTATCACGGATTCCTGGCACCGGCGGCGACTTCGTCCGCACGTTGACCGCGATGCCAGGCGTCGTCAACCTCCAGCTGCCGCTCGGCTATGGCGGCGTTGTCATCCGCGGTGCGTCGCCGCAGGACTCCAAGGTGCTGGTCGACGGCTTCGAGGTGCCGCTGCTGTTCCACAACATCGGCTTCCGCGCCGTGCTCCCCACCGAGGCGATCGAGTCGCTCGACTACATTCCCGGTGGCTTCGACGTGTCCAGCGGCCGCTCGAGCTCGGGGATCATCCGGCTGAACACACGGCCGGGCAGCGCCTCGCGCAGCGAGCAGGCGGAGATCTCCCTGCTCGACGGCGGCATGCTCGCCCAGGGTTCGATCGGCGCCCGCACCCGCTACATGATCGGCCTGCGGCGCTCGACGATCGATCTCGTGCTGCCGTCGCTGATCCCCGACACCGCCGATCTGTCGCTGACCACCGTGCCGCGCTACTACGACGGACAGCTTCGGATCGATCACGAGCTGTCGGCGCGCTGGCACCTGATGCTGTCGTCGATCGGCGCCGACGACGTGCTCGACATCGTTGCGTCGAAGGACGCCGACGCCGCGAGCAAGCGGCTTTACCAACACACCGCTTATCTCCGCACCACTGCGGCCGCGAGCTTCCACGACGGGCCGTGGTCGGCGAGCTTCGCGCTGTCGGGCCTGCTCCCGCAGTACGACGCGACCAACGGGCTGTACCAGTTCATCCACTGGACGTTCCCGACGGCGACCCCTCGCGTCGAGGTCGCGCGCACCGGAGGCACCGTCGCCGGGCTCCAGAACATGGTGTGGCTGGCCGGCGCCGAGGCGCAGATCTCGCACGTCGACCTCGATCTGGCGGTGCCCCTCGAGCAGCGCGAGGGCGAGCCGAATCCCGCCCAGGATCCGAAGGACATGACCACGCGATTCAACGGCGGATTCTGGGTCCCTGACACCGCCGCGTGGACCTCGCTGGCGGCGGATCTCCATCCCCGGATCCGGCTCACCGCCGGCGTGCGCGCTGACCGATACGGCCGTATCGGCGAGCTCGTCGTCGAACCGCGCGGTGAGCTGCAGATCAAGCTGCCCTACACGCTGACCGCGCGGCTGTCGGCGGGCACGTACAGCCGGCCGCCAGAGTACCAGTCCGAGCTTCTCACCAGGAGCCTCCGCTCCGAGCGCTCGGCGCAAACGATCGCTGGCCTGAGCTACGAGCCGACCCCGGGCACGCGCGTGCAGGCCTCGGCGTACTACACCGATCGCAGCGAGCTGATCACGCACAACGCCGACGGAGCTCTCGGCAACGGAGGCACCGGCACGACGACCGGCGCCGAGCTGCTCGCAACCTACCGCGGCGGCCCCTGGTTCACCTGGCTCAGCTATTCCTACTCACACTCGACGCGAGTAGATCACCCCGGGATGGCGCGCCGGCTGTTCGACTTCGATCAGCCGCACAGCCTCAACGCAGCGGCGAGCTGGCAGCGCGGTCGCTGGCAGCTGGGCGGGCGGTTCCAGATCTACTCCGGCCTGCCGTACACGCCGGCCGTCGGCGCCGTGCTCGACAGCGATCACAACGTCTACGTGCCCGAATACGGCCCGGTGAACTCCGCGCGCGCGCCGATCCATCACCAGCTCGACCTCCGCATTGACTACGCGTGGCGGTGGGGTGCGGCCGCGATGACTGCATTCCTCGATATCCAGAACATCTATATGAATGAGAGCGTCGTGACGTACTTCTACAACTATGACTACTCGCAGCGCACGGGCTTCAAGTCGCTGCCGCTGCTTCCATCGCTCGGCCTCCGGGGTGTCCTGTGAGGATCCTCGCGCGGTGCGCCCTGGGCACCCTGGTGGTGGCCGTGGCCGCGTGCACCGACGACCTCGATCCGCCGTGGCAGCTCGATCACGACCGGATCATCGCGGTGCGCGCCACACCACCGCAGATCGCCGCCGGTGACCGCGCCGTCGTCGACGCGCTGGTCGGAACCAAGGGTGCGCCG
>DATIPJ010000046.1:0-6351 GCA_035472155.1 Kofleriaceae bacterium | reverse complement strand
CGAGCGCGGTGTCGCGTGCATTCCCGTTCCCGGAGTCGCGCAACACGCTGTCGGGCGCGCACCAGCGCCCGCTGCCGCCCGAGCCGATCAGCAGCCAGCCGCTGCGGCCCTCGCAGGAGCAGCGCGCCGCGCGCGCGATCACGGCGATCGGCGAGTCACAGGAAGAAGAAAAAGGCGTCGCCGACATGACGTGGGGCGCCTCGGAGCTCCCCGCGCCGCTGCACCCGATCCCCGATCAAGCGCAGACCTCGCAACCGCCGATGATGATGCCGGCGGTGCCTGCGACCCAGCCGCGCCGCAACATCGCCGCCCGGCTCGCGCTCGTGGTCCTGTTCATGATCGCGGCCGGCCTCGCGGTCTATCAGTTCGTGCTGCGGCCGAAAAAACCCGCACCGCCCCCGCCGCCGGTCGTGGCGGCGCTGAAGTTCGTCATCCAGCCGGCCGACGCGATCGTCGAGGTTGGCGGCCGAGAGGTCGGCCACAGCTCGCCGATCGAGAAGGCGCTCGATCCGGGTGTCTACACGGTCACGGTGCGCCGCCAGGGCTACAAGAAGTGGTCGAAGGAAGTCACGCTGCGCGACGCGGAGAAGCAGACCGTCAATGTCGCGCTCGAGCCCGGCGTCGCGCACGTCAGCGTGACGTCGCAGCCGGCCGGGCTGGTCACGACGCTCGATGGCAAGCAGCTCGAGCAGGTCACGCCGATCGAGCTCGATACGCCTGCCGGACCGCACCAGCTGATGGTCACCAATGCCTCAGGCCTCATCTGGACGCAGGACTTCACCGCCGAGACCGATGCCAAGTACACGTTCAATGCGCCGCTGACCCAGACCAAGAAGAATGCGCCGACCGCGGTTGGAACCGGCGCCGTGCGCCAGCAGCCCGAACGCGTCAGCGAACGCCAGACCGAGCGGCAGACCGAGCGCGCGATCGACCGCACGCCCGATCGCGGAAACGATCGGCCGGCCAAGCGCCCCGGTGGCGCCATCTCGCGCGGCAAGGAGCCCGAGCCCGAGGTCGCGCCGCCGCTGCCCAAGACCGAGGAGCCGCCGCCGCCGCCCAAGCTGGACGCCGGCGTGCCGACGGTGGCGCAGCCCGCGCCCAAGCTCGACGCCGGCGTACCGGCCGGGCCCAAGGCGCCCCCCATGGTCGCGGTGAACACCGTGAGCAAGCTGTCGGGCGATATCCCGCAGCTCAAGGTCAACGTCACCGATGCATCGAGCGACGTGACGAGCAAGGTGTGCATCGGCGTCGATGGCCACGTGACCTCGGTGAAGATCCTGCGCGCGCTCCCGGACATCGTCGACGAGCTGCAGCGTGCGCTCATGAGCTGGCGCTACAAGCCGTACGTCAACAGCGCCGGCCAGGTGTCACCTGCATGCTTCGCGCTGGCGTTCCGCGTCGTGTTCAAGCACTCGAACTAGCGCTAACCGGACGGCAGGCCAGGTTAGCCCGATGGCAGGCCAGGTTAGCCCGATGGCAGCCGCGAGCCGATGTTGTTGACCAGGCGGTCGACGACCGAGGTGTCGCCGCCGAGCATGGACATGCCGACCATGATCATCGCCTCGATGTCGGCGGCGTCGGTCGGCCCGGTGGTGTAGCCCTCCCGCTTGGCGAGCGCGTTGGCGAGCCGCACCACGTTGCCGACCGAGGCGCGGTCGGCGCCGTCGTAGTCGCTGCAGTCGCGGATCGCCGCGGTGATGGTATCGGGCAGCCGCCACTCGGTGGAGACCGCAACACCGACCTTGCGGTGCGAGGTCTCGATGATCTGCGTCCAGCCGGCCAGGTCGATCCAGCCCGGCGTCGCGCGGCCGAGCTTGCGGTCGACCTCGAGGATCATCGCCCCGAGCACCGGCTTGCCGATGTCGTGCAAGAGCCCGGCGAGGTAGCAGGTGTCGGGCTCGATGTTGCCGATCAGCGCGGCGATATCGCGCGCGAGCAGCGCGACCACCAGCGAGTGCTCCCACACCTTCTTGTTGGCTTCCTTGATCTGGCGGTTGCTCGACTCGAACAGCTCGTTGACCGCGTACTCGGTGATCAGGGTCTTGAGCGCCCGCGCGCCGATCCGCATCACGGCCTGATCGAGCGCCTGCATCGCGGCGCCGCGGCCAAAGGTCGCCGCGTTGGCCGCGCGCACGACCAGCAGCGACAGCATGGGCTCGGCCTCGAGCTCCTTGACCAGCTTGCGCACGTTGAAGTCAGGCTCGCGCAGGATCTCGAGGCAGCGCTGCGGCACCGCGGGCATCGCCGGCAGGATCAGCCGATTGTTCGCGATCCGGTCCAGCACGATGCGCTCGAGCTCGGAGCCGAGCTTCTTGGGCATCTCGGTGCTCGGCATTGCTTAGCCCGCGCTCTGCGCTTCCGCCCGGCTCGCAAAGAACGGCAGCACCGCCGTCTCCATCACCGCACCGACCACCTTCTTGATCTCGGGCGTACCGACGAGGCGAAGCGAGATCCCGAGCTTCTTGGCTTCCTTGTCGCTATCCATCAAGAGGCGCACGATCTTGTCGTTGCGCAGCGGGACCGCCGAGAGATCGAAGATCGTGTCGTCGTAGCAGGCCGAGGCGAGCTTCTCGAGCGACTCGTGGCACAGCGTGCGCAGCCGCGTGAAGTAGCGATCGAGCTTGTCTTCCTTGCCGGTGAACGCGGCGCACTCGATGATGTTGCCGTCGATCGACAGCACGTCGTCGACGTCGAAGTGCTTGGACAGGAAGTCCTCGACCGCGGCGGCCTCGAACGGCTTGAACACCACATCGGTGAAGCCCTGGTTCTTGACCTCGGCGGTGACGTCGCCCGCCGAGCGCAGCGCGAGCGCGACCATCACGGCATGCGGCTGGAGCGCGCGCATCTGGTTCATGAGCGCCACGCTGTTGACGTCGGGGATCACCAGGTCGACCACGACCACGCGGTACACGCGCTCCTGGCACATCTGCAGCGCATCGCGCGCGCTCACGCTGCCGTTCATCGACACGTGGTTGGGCAGAAGGCCGCGCAGCTTCTTGTGCACGTTCTCCATATCGTCGACGACCAGGATGTCGATGAACTGGCGCGTCGCGTTGCCCTGCGCGGCGGGTTGCGACGACGGCGAGGCCACGGTGGGGTTGGCGCTCACCGGGGCGGCGCCGCCGCCGCTGCCGTCGATCCGCAGCGCCTTCAAGACCTTGGTGCGCAGCTCGTCGGGCTTGAACGGCTTGAGGATGTAGTCCTCGATCCCGAGCTTGACGGCGCCCGCCACGATCGAGCGCTTGGACTCGCTGGTCAGCATGATCACGGGCGTCTGGTTGCCGCGCTCGCGCAGCGCCGTGAGCATCGCCGGACCGTCCATCACGGGCATCGTGACATCGAGCAAGATCAGGTCGACCGAGATCTCCTCGAGCTTGGCCAGCCCTTGCTGGCCGTCCTCGGCTGCTTCGACCTCGAAGCCGAGGTCGGACATCTGTTTGGTGATGATGCTCCGGATCGTGCTGGAGTCATCGATGGTCAAGATGCGTGGCATGGCGGGAGGCTCGCTCCTGGAGTTGTTGTCGAGGTACGCCCGGCGATCGGTTCGGCCGTCCGAGCACGGCGTTGAGGTAGCGACGGGTACGGCATCGCCTACACGACTGCCGCCAGCAGCGACACCACGATGTGGATCGGGAGATCGCTCGGGACGTTGAGCGCGTCGCTGTCGAGCACGTGGTGCGACCAGCCCCCGGGCGATGCGAACAGCTCGTCGCCGTCGGCCACGCGCGGCAGGCCCAACGACTGGTTGAGGGAGAGCTCGAGCTTGATCTGACCCGCGGCCATGTTGACCAGCTCGCGCATGAAGTCGTCGATCATCTCGAGGCCGAGGTCGTCCTGATCGAGGCCCAGCATCGCGGCGGTCAGTGCTGCGCAGCCGTGGCGGTCCGAGGACAGGGCCACGGTAATTGGGCGCGCTCCTGGGATCGGCAGCACAGCCGTGCGCCACAGGTCGACCCGGGTCGTCGGCACGACCGCGCGGAACGTGAGACCGAGCATGGTCGCCGTCACGCGCGACACGGAGCGCGCGAGCCGATCGGAGGCCAGGAGGTCAGTCACGGCACCCTCGGGTATTCGGCCGATCGCAATGGGAATTGAGCGAGATGCACCGATCGGCGGCAGCGCGGCCACCGGGTCAATCCAGGGCCGATCCGGTCGAACCGACACGGCAGCATGGCCGGCGAGATGAACGACCTCGTGCGCGAGTTTCTCGCGGAGAGCCGCGAGAACCTCGACCAGGTCGACCTCGATCTCGTGGCGCTCGAGAAGAGCCCCGAGGACGGCGGCATCGTGGCGCGCATCTTCCGCGCCGTCCACACGATCAAAGGGACCTGTGGATTCCTCGGCTTCAGCCGGCTCGAGGCAGTTTCGCACGCGGGCGAGAACGTGCTCAGCGCGCTGCGCGACGAGGAGATCGCGGCCACGCCGACGTTGACCTCGGTGTTGCTCGCGATGGTCGACGTCTTTCGCGTCATGCTCGCGCGGATCGAGGCCAGCGGCGACGAGGGCGTCGGCGATGACTCGGCCCTCTTGCAGCAGCTCGGCGAGCTCTATCGCGGCGGCACGCCGGCGCTGCAGGCCGCGAGCGCGCCGACCGCGGTGGCGCCGGTCGCTGCGCCGGTCGCGCCGGTCGCGGCGGTCGCGGCGGCTCCCGAGCCTGTGCCCGTGTCCGCGCCCGCCGTCGAGGCACCGGTCGTCGACGCAGCGGCGGCGGAGACCACGGTCCGCGTCGACGTCGCCCTGCTCGATCGCCTGATGAACCTCGTCGGCGAGCTCGTGCTCGCGCGCAACCAGATCGTGCAATGCACGGGTGGCAGCGGCGACGCGGCGCTGAGCAGCGCGACGCAGCAGCTGAACCTGATCACCTCGGAGCTGCAGGAGGGCGTGATGAAGACGCGCATGCAGCCGATCGGGAACGTGTGGCAGAAGTTCCCGCGGGTCGTGCGCGACCTCGCGCTGTCCTGCGACAAGCGCGTCGAGCTCGTGATGGAAGGCGAGAACACCGAGCTCGACAAGACGCTGATCGAGGCGATCAAGGACCCGCTGACCCACCTGGTGCGCAACGCGGTCGACCACGGCATCGAGACGCTCGACCGACGGCTCACCGCGAGCAAGCCGCCGCACGGCCGCCTGCTCCTGCGCGCGTACCACGAGGGCGGCCAGGTCAACATCGAGGTCAGCGACGACGGCGCCGGGCTCGACGCCGAGCGCATCCGCGACAAGGCGATCGAGCGCGCGATCATCACCGCCGAGCAGGCCGCGCGGATGACCGAGCGCGAGCTGTTCCGCCTGGTGTTCATCCCCGGGTTCTCGACCGCCGCCAAGGTCACCAACGTGTCGGGCCGCGGCGTCGGCATGGACGTGGTGCGCACCAACATCGAGCGGATCGGCGGCACGATCGATCTGCAGGGCAAGCGCGGCGTCGGCACCACGGTCAAGATCAAGATCCCGCTGACCCTGGCGATCATCCCGGCCCTGGTGGTCGCGAGCGGCGACAATCGCTATGCGATCCCGCAGGCGAGCCTGCAGGAGCTGGTGCGGCTCGAGGGCGACGACGCGCTCGCAGCGATCGAGATGCTGTACGGCACGCCGGTGTACCGCCTGCGCGGCAAGCTCTTGCCGCTGGTCCATCTCTGGGAGGCGCTCGGCGAGGCCGAGCCCGCGTCCAACGGCGACCTCAACATCGTCGTGCTGCAGGCCGACGACCGCCAGTTCGGCCTCGTGGTGCACGCGGTGCACGACACCGAGGAGATCGTGGTCAAGCCGCTGGGCAAGCACCTGCAGGGCACGCAGGTGTTCGCCGGCGCGACGATCATGGGCGACGGCCGCGTCGCGCTGATCCTCGACGTGCTCGGGCTGGCCAAGCGCGCGCGCGTGGTCGCCGAGGGCCAGCAGCGCGCGCGCCTCGATCACGCGATCGTCGGCCCCGCGATCGAAGAGGTCGATCAGCAGACCATGCTGGTGTTCCGCAGCCCCGGCGACGGGCGGATGGCGATCCCGCTGGCGCGCGTGGCGCGGCTCGAGGAGGTGGCGCGGCCGATGTTCGAGCGCGTCGGCCACGAGCTGCTGGTCCAGTACCGAGGCGAGATCATGCCGGTGCTCGAGCTCTCGAACCTGGTCCCGGAGCGGAGACTGTTGCCGCGCGGCGCGCCGCCCCAGCCCAGCGACGTGCTGCAGCTCGTGGTGTTCTCGCACGAGGGCGCCCACGTCGGGTTGATCGTCGAGCAGATCATCGACATCGTCCAGGACACGCTGGCCAACCAGCGTCCGCCCGGGCGCCCGGGCGTGCTCGGCTCGGTGGTGATCGCCGGACGGGTGACCGAGCTGCTCGACGTCGAGGCCGCGCTGCGCCGC
>DATIPJ010000045.1:0-1612 GCA_035472155.1 Kofleriaceae bacterium | reverse complement strand
GCGCGGCATCGGCGGCACCGCTCGCGCCGGCTGTGCGCGCAGCGCCGGCGACATTCGCGGCGCGGGACAACCCGGCCTCGGCCCCGGGCAGGCGCGCCAGATCCGGATCGCCGTCGATCGCGGCCCGGAACGCCGGCGCGGTCGCTGCGCTCCACGCCGCGTGCGCGAGCCGCGCCCGGTCGGCCTCGCGCGCGGCCAGCGCGGCATCCCCCGCGCGATGCGCGAGCTGCGCCGCGATCGCATGCCCGCGGTACGCGCGCTCCACCCGGTCGGCGTCCTCGGCGCGCGCGGCGACCTCTGCGCACGCCCGCGCGATCGCCAGCACCGCGTCGGCGACCGATGCCCCCGTGGTCGACGCGCCCGTGGTCGACGCGCTGGTCATCGATGCGCCGGTCGTCGCTGGACCGGTGGTCGACGCGCCGGTCGTCGCTGCACCGGTCGTCGATGCGCTGGTCGTCGCTGCGCCGGTGGTCGATGCGCCGGTGGTCGATGCGCCGGTGGTGCTGGCGGCCGATCCTGGATTGCGTAGCGCGAGGCGGCCGCGCGCGAGGGTCCAGCGGTCGCGGTCGTCGTGGCTGGCGCACAGCGCCTCGATCGCCGCGCCGTCGGCCGCGCGCAGGCCGGCCTCGGCGAGCGCGATGTGCGCGCTGATCTGCGCGTGGGCATCGCCGCGCTGCACCGCGATCGCGAGCGCCTCGCGGTAGCTTTCGATCGCGCCGGGCTCGTCGCCCAGCCGGCGGCGTGCATCGCCGGCGACGATCAGCGCGAATGCCCGCAGGTGCGGCGCGCCACCAGAGCGCGCGATCGCGCTCTCGGCGGCGGCGCGCGCGTCGTCGATCTGGCCGACCAGCAGCAGCGCGTTGCCGCGGTTGAGCTCGGCCGCGCACCACTCGGTCGTCGCTCCCAGCTCGGCGAACACGCGCCCGGCGGCGGCAAGCCGCGGTAGGCCCTCGCTCGCGCGGCCGCGCTCGACGAGCACGGTCCCGAGGTTCAGCTCCGCCGTCGCGGCGGCGTGCACCTCGCCCGCCTCGGTCAGCCGGCGCACCGCCTCGCGGTAGCGGTCGCTCGCCAGCCCGAGCATCCCGCGCTGCTGCGCGACCATGCCGCGCAGCGACGACGCGCGCCCGACGGTCGTTGATTCCCCGCTCGCCGCCGCACTGACCTCGAGCGCCGCAAACGCGGCGTCCGCTGCCTCGAGCTCGCCGAGGTAGAACGCCGCCAGCCCGGCGGCTTCGGCACGCAGCCCCGCCAGCGGTCCGCCCGCGGCGGCAATGGCGCGCGCCTCGCGGTATCGCGACCGGGTCACCAGCAGCCGCGCGTACGTCCCCGCGACCTCGGCGTTCTCCGCGTGGGCCGCATGCAGCTCTGCGAGCGTGGCCTCGGCGCGGTCGAGCTCTCCTGCGCGCTGCGCCGCGCGCGCCCCGACGAGCCGGGCCAGCACCGGGTCGGCCCCCGCCGCCTCGGCATCGCGCGCGTACGCCGCCGCGTCGTCGTAGGCATTGATCGCCGTCGCCGCTCGCGCCGCGATCAGCCCCGCGCGCGCCGCATCGATCGCCCGCGCCCGCTTGGCCAGCGCCAGCGCGCGATCCGGCCGACCACGCGCCAAGAGGTC
>DATIPJ010000044.1:0-4318 GCA_035472155.1 Kofleriaceae bacterium | reverse complement strand
CGCTAGCCGGGGCACCACCGCATCCAGTAGCTGGCGCTGCAGCGCTGCAAGCCGTGGGACGTCGTCTGGCTTGAGCCGCCACTTCGCATCGGGGTGTCGGCGCAGCACCCCGAGCCCCGAACAGGGCGCATCGAGCACGATCAGGTCATACGCCGATGACAGTGGAGCCGCGGGGTCCAGCAGATCGCACAGCTGTGGCTTCACACTCGTGATCCCGAGCCGTCGCGCGGTCGCCTCGGCCAGATGCAACTTGGTCTTCAGCTGGTCGGCCGCATCGATCGGCGATGCGTCGTCGGACAGCTCCGCCAGGTGCGTCGACTTGCCACCGACCCCGGCGCACGCATCCAGGATGCGCTGGCCGGCGGACGGCGACGCCATCGCCCCGACGATCTGCGCCCCTGTGTCCTGCACCGTCCACAGACCTGCGTTGAACGTGCCGCTCTTCGCCGGATCCCCCAGCCCCTCGAGCGCCAACGCCATCTCGGCTCCCGTTTCGCCCCCGGCGACCGGCGACACCGTCACCCCCTCGGCCCGGAACCGTTCCATCAGCCCCTCGCGCGTCGTCCGCAGCCGGTTCGCGCGCGCAACGAGCGGCGCCGGACGTGCCAGCGCCGCCGCCACGTGCTCGAAGCGCTCCGTCGATGCCGCTGCGAGCTCGTCGGCGATCCAGCGCGGGAGCGAGTGCTCGACCTCGATCCGTTCGCGGCTCGGCGCGGGAAGTGCGGGCTCGCCGGACGTGGTGAGCTTGCGCAGGACTGCGTTGCAGAAGCCGGCCAGCTTCGGGCCGCCGACCGCGCGTGCGGCGTGGACCGCATCGTCCACCGCCGCGTAGCCGGGCACGCGGTCGAGAAACAGCAGCTGGTAGACGGCGATGCGCAGCGCGGTCACCACGCGCGGCGGCGTGCGCTTCAACTCCGCATGCGCCGCCAGGGCGCGGTCGATCCGCAGTCGATTGCGAAGCACGCCATAGATGAGCTCCGAGGCCAGTCGTCGATCGCGATCCTCGAGGCCCGAGCGCGTGAGCTCGCCGTCGAGCGCGAGCGTCGCCCACGCGCCCTTCTCGACCCGATCGAGCACCCGCCGCGCAACGTCGCGCGCGGTCACCTCCGCGCCACGCCCTCGCGCCGGCCCACCGCGCCGCCCCTGCCCTGCTCCGCGTCCCTGCACCCCGCCCCGGCCCGCCCCGCCGCCTTCACCGTCGGTCATGTACGCCTCGATGCCGCATCGGCCGGTTCATTCGCAGCCACCACGATCACAGAGGCTCCGGCCGAGTGAACACGTCGCCCACGGCGATCGCGCGGCCCAAGGCGAGCTGAGACGCCGCGAGGCGCTTGCGGCCCGGCAGCTGGAGCTCGACGATGACGATGGCGCCATCGGCACACGCGACAAGGGCGCCCGTCGCGTCGATCGCGAGAACGGTGCCCGCCGGGGAGGTGGTCACGCTCGATGATGTTGCCGAGGCCATTTGCGCGCGGAACAGCTTGACCGGCTGGCCACGGACCATGGCCTGCGCACCCGGCCATGGATCGACGCCGCGGATGCGCGCAGCGACCTCAGCGGCCGGCTTGGCGAAGTCGATCATGCCATCGGCCTTGGCCAGCATCGGCGCGTGGCTGGCGCGTGCGTGGTCCTGCCCGACGGCCTGGGCAGTTCCCGCGGCGATCGCAGACAGTGCGTCGAGGAGTGCCGCGGCGCCCATCGGCGCCAGGCGGGCGAGCAGCTCGCCGGAGGTCTCCGCCGGGCCGATCGCGACGCGGCGCTCGAGGAACACCGGACCAGTGTCCATGCCCTCGTCGAGCTGCATGATCGAGACGCCGGTCTCGGTCTCGCCGTGGATGACCGCCCACTGGACCGGGGCCGCGCCGCGGTAGCGGGGCAGCAGAGAGGCGTGCACGTTGATGCAGCCGCGCGGGACCGCTTCGAGCACGGCCTTCGGGAGGATCTTGCCGTAGGCAACGACCACCGCGAGCTCGGCCCCCGAGGCCGCGAGCGCGTCGCGCAGCTCGCCCGTGCGCGCCGAGCGCGGCTGAATGACCGATAGCCCGAGCTCGTGCGCGGCGAGCTTCACCGCCGGGGCCGTCAGCTGGCTGCCGCGGCCGGCGGGCTTGTCGGGCTGCGAAACCACAAGCGCCACCTCGTGGTGCTCATGCAGCGCGCGCAGGCATGGCACCGCGAACTCGGGAGAGCCCATGAAGACGACGCGCACGCCGTCGATCTATCACCCGGCGCGCAGCGGCGGTAGCCACGCTCGGCCAAAGAACGGCATGGGCGCCCCCTGACGATCGGGCGTCGGCTTGCGCCGGTGGCGAGGCGATCAGGCGTCAACGAGGTTGGCCAGGTAGGCGTGGCGCAGCCGGTCGTCGCGCAGCACGCGGAAGGCCTCGTCGAGGACGTGGGCGATGTCGTCGAGCTCGCGCGCCAGCTCGCGGCGCAGGTCGGTCGGGAAGCAGTCGGCGGCGAAGTCGCGCCGCGCCGATTGATAGGCGCGGCGGATCTCGAAGCCCGTGGCATCGCGGCGCACGCCGAGCAGCGCGAAGTAATCGGCGTCCGTGACCAGCTGCCAGCGCGCGCGGACGCGCTCGCGGTCGATCGCGAGGTCGGTCTCGCCGACGAGGGCGGAGCTCTCGTCGGGCAGCTCGGCGTCGGTGCGGCGCGCGACGGCCAGGCCGAGGACGCACAGGCCCCAGGCCAGCGGCAAGACGTCGGCGATGTCGACGCTCGCCGTCCGCGCCACTTGTGCGAGGTCGGCCTGGCCGTCGAACGCGGCGAGGGCGGCGCGCTCCTCGGCCGCGAGGTCGCCCAGGTGCACGATGCCGCCGAGTCGCTCGCGGTCGCGGACCTCGATCACCGTCGACGTCGAGCCGATCAGCCGCTCGAGCGTCGTGCGGTCCAGCTTGCGGCGGATGCCCTCGAGGATCAGCGACGCAGCGTGGCGCGACAGCCGGATCCGCTCGGCGCACGGCTCGGCATCGAGCATGACGGCATAGCTGCCGCGCTCCCACGCGAACAGCGAGTACACGATGTCCTCGACGTGTCGCCGCACGGCGGGCAAGAGCTCGCGGCGCTTCAGGTAGCCGAAGTCGACGAGGATCTCGCCCATCCGTCGGCCTGACTCGGCGACCACCGCCTGGCAGCGCTCGTACTGCGACGCGGTGATCTTGCCCTCGCGCAGCAGCAGCTCGCCCATGCGGTCGCGCGGCTCGTTCGACGACGCAAACACCGGCCGCCCGCGGTCGAAGTGCACGACCGTCTCGACCTCGTCGCGGCGGAACGCGATCCGGCCGGTCGCCCCCTGCGCGAACATCCTCGCCAGCAACATCGCAGCGTCAGACACCCCGCGCAGCAGCGCGCCGGCGTCGGGCAGCCCGCGCTCGCGGACCTGCGTGTCCCACGATCCGGGCGACGTCGCCATCTCGCGCATCTCCACCCGTTGCGATGCGCGCAGCTCGAGCTCGCCGCCCGCGCCGCCGAGCGGCAGCTCGCCGCTGAACGCCGCGAGATCGATCTCCGTGTGATGGTCGTGGCGCGGCGCATGGTCCGAGGGAATCGGCGCGCCGTCGCCACCGTGAAACAGCCGCTGCGCCATCATCGACATCTTCGCGCGCAGCTCTCTTGCGAAATCGCGCGGCTCGGGCGCATCCCCGCTGGCCGCCGCGTCCGCATCCTCGTCCGCATCCTCGTCCTCGTCCGCGTCCGCATCCACGGCGGCGTCGAGCTGCACGTCAGGCAAATCGTCGATGATCGCGACCGCCGGCAGCTGACCGTGCAACGGATCGCGCGTCCCCGTGTCCAGGTCGTCGAAGTCGAGCATGTCGCGCACCGGTGCCGCCCTGCGCTCGCCGGCGGACGGTAGCTCCACCATCGGATCGCGATCCGACAGCGCCGCGATCGGCATCGGCTCGGACCACACGTCGTGCGACGATGTCCGCGCCGCGACCACCACCCTCCCGTCGCCCGTACGCGTACGAGACTCGGCCGGGATCGCCGGCTCGGGCTCACGCAGGATCAGCGTCGGCTCGCGCGGCGGCGCGACCGCCTCCGGCGGCGGCGTATCCAGCGCCTCGGTGATGTCGAACGATTCGCCCGACTCACCCGAGGAGCTGGCCCCGGGCTCGCCCGCGATCGGTGGCACCTCGACGCCTGCGTCCGTCTGACGCCGGCGCGGCTTGATCACCAACGGCGGCGGCAACGGCGGCGGTTCGTCCCCGGGCTCGCTCCCCGCCCGCGCGCGCATGCTCCCCGACGACACCCAGGCCGCCTCGCTCCGCACTGCGCCCGAGGCCGGTCCAGCGATGTCCGTTCGAACCGCACCCGACGA
>DATIPJ010000043.1:0-7449 GCA_035472155.1 Kofleriaceae bacterium | reverse complement strand
GGCCGTTTGGCAGCGTCGCGAGCCCGACCACCGGCGGGCGGGTCAACTTCCAGGACGTGGAGTCGACGGTGTGCATGAACTGCCACCAGACGCTCAACCACATCGCCCCGCTGTTCGCGAACTACGACGCGCATGGCCTGTACGAGACCGCGATCGCGGTGAACATGCCGTTCGACGGCCCGCTCGTCACGCGCGACGACTACCTGCCCCCGACGGAGAACACCGCGTGGCGCTACGGCCGCCCGGTGCCGGACCTGCCCGGGCTCGGGGCCGCGATGACCGCGGATCCCGACGTCCAGCGCTGCGCGGTCGCCCGCGTCTGGAACTGGGCGCTCGGCCGGACCGATATCGTGGACACAGGACAGGACGTCCCGCAGGAGGTCCTCCAGGCCCAGCTGGATGCGTTCGTGCAGAACGGCTACAAGCTGAAAGACCTGATCTTCGCCGTGTTCAACAGCGAGGACTTCGCCCGGTTCTGACCATGGTGCGCGCTCGCCCTTCCCTCACTTCCCTGCCCGCGCTCGCCGCGCTCGCCGCGCGCGTCGCCCTCGTCGGCGTCGTCGGCATCGTCGGCCTGGGGGCGTGCGGAGACCCCAGGGATGCGCCGCCCAACATGCCGCCCGCGGGCGGGACCACCGGCGGCGATGGCACCACGTTCAACCACGACAACAGCGCGATCAACATCTGGGACTACATCGACCGGCTCAACAAGGAGGGGCCGCTGGCCTTCACGTCGCGCATGCACAGCTGCAAGAAGCTTCCGTACGCAACGCTCGGCAGCCTCCTGACCGGCCTCGGGGTCGACCTCACCCGCAGCGCGAGCGGCTCGGCAGGGGCGCTCTACCGCGACGGGCGCGCGGCGCTCGGCGCCGCCGACTACCCCAACCGCCGCGAGGGCGGCCTGGTCACGACGGCGGCTGCCGCGCGCCAGCTCGACATCTTCCTCGCCGCCGCCGACGAGATCATCGCGGCGATCCCGATGATCGCGCGATGCAAGATCGGCGGCGCCGGGGTGCAGCTGTTCGACACCGCCGATCACTGCTTGATCGATGGCATCGCGTGCCTGATCGGCGTGCCTGCGCAGCAGGCGCACGTCGACCAGTGCAACGCGACCATCACGCGCGCGAGCTCGCACGCGGCCGGCAAGCGCCTGGCCGTCGCGGCGCTCCTGGGCGCGTCGTATACCTGCGAGTGACCATGGCGCGAACCTTCACCCCACGCGCTGCACCCTCCCGACGCGACGAACAGCATGCGGTGACCCGCCGCGCGCTGCTCAAGTGGAGCCTCGCCGCCGGCGCCGCGCTCGGGGTCTCGCGCAGCCGGATCTGCGAGATCCTCGAGCGGACCGCCGGCAAGGGCGTCGCGTTCGCGGCCGGCGTGCGCCGCACCAACCGCCTGGTCGCGCTGGCGTGCGGCAACGGCGGGCTCTCGCACTTCCAGCTGTTCTGGCCGCAGGTCGACGTCGCGCTCGCGCGCGATCCGCGCTTCGCGTGGCACCGGCCTCGCGAGGAACAGCTGATCGGCGGCACCGATCGCCCGCTCGCCATCGGCCCCGACACGCCGTGGGCGAGCCTGCCGCCCGAGCGCCAGGTGACCTGCTTCGTGTGCGGCGTGACCGAGACCCACGTGCGCAACGTGCAGTCGACGTCGATCCTCAACGGCAGCAACGTGTTCGCGATCGCGAGCAAGCTGCAGAGCTCGACCGCCCTCGTGCCGGTGGTCACGATCGGCGACACGTCGATCGGCAGCGCGACGGGCGCGCCGATCGCGTCCAACGTCGACAGCGCCGACGGGCTGGTCGCCCTGTTCGACAGCGCCGCCTCGCAGGCCAGCGGCGCGCTCGCGGCCAGCGGCGACGCCGCGCTGTTCAAGGCGCAGTACGACACGTTCGTCCAGCTCACCCGTGCATCGACCCGCGTCACGCAGAAGCCCGCATACGCGGTCGCGAGCGCGGCGGCGCGCGTCGTCGGCACCAACCTGGTGAGCCAGCTCGCGATCACGCCCGAGGACCTCGCGCGCTACGGCATCGACGGCAGCACGCGGCCGCAGGTCGCGGCGGTCGGGCGCGCGTTCATCGTCGCCGTGCGCGCATTCGCGGCCGGGCTGACCGACGCGCTGCTGTTGCCCGCGATGACCGACGACCCGCACAAGCACTTCGACAACAACGACGTCGCGGTCGTGCCGCCGCAGCTCAAGGCGGTGTTCGACGCCTTCATGGCCGACCTGATGGCCACCAACGACGACGTCACCGGCGACCCGCTCGCCGACCACACCGTGATCGCATTGAACGGCGATACGCCCAAGCACTGTCTGGTGCGCGATGACTGGCCCGACAACACGCCGTCCAACTCCAACCTCATGTTCATCTACAGCGCGGGCCAGCTGCGCTCGGGGTGGTTCGGAAGCATCGACCGCCACGGCAACGTCCAGGGCGCGGGGCCCGACGGCGAGCCGACCGTGTACGACGGCGCGCTGACGGCAAAGCTCGCAACTGCGTCGCTGGCGTACGCGGTCGCCAAGGGCGACGAGACGCGGATCTCCGACTTCGCCAATGGCGTCGTGGTCGGCGATGCGTTCGGCGCGCGCAAAGACAAGTAACATCGCAGGCAAACTGGCGCCGTTGCAGCGCGTGGCGTGGCGCCGCGCACGGTCCGTTTCGTTTTGTGGAGGCGCCGGCCGGTTCTTCCTCGCGTGCTAGGCTAGCCGCGTGCGAGCACTGCTCCTGGTCCTGCTCGTGGTCACGAGCTGCGGACGCAACGACGCCGAGGGTGACTCGACGGGGTCCGCGCCGCGCACGGCCGACGACACCGCGCGCGAGCAGGCGCGGTTTGACGCGGAGCGGCGCCCGGAGAAGGTCATCGAGGCGCTCGGCATTCACGCCGGTTCGCGGGTCGCCGACGTCGGCGCGGGGTCTGGGCTCCTGACCGTGCACCTCGCGCGCGCGGTGCGGCCCAACGGCCGCGTGGTGGCGACCGATATCGACGGGGCGGTGCTCGATCTCCTGCAGTCGAGGCTCGCCGCGGCGGGCCTGGCGGACATCGTCGAGCGCCGCGTGGTCGCCGCCGAGCAGCCCGGCCTCGAGGCCGGCAGCTACGACGCGATCCTGCTCGCCGAGGTCGATCATTACTTCTCGGACGAGGTCGCCTGGCTGAAGGAAGCGACCAAGGCGCTCAAGCCGGGCGGCCGCATCGTCATCTCCAACCGCATTCACCACCGCCAGAAGTCGATGGCCGCGGCGCAGCGAGCTGGCCTCAAGCTGGTCAGCGAGTCGACGCCGGTGCCGACCCACTTCATCGCGGTGTTCACGCAAGGAGGCGCGAAATGAGCGGACCGAGCGAAGCCCGGGGCGACACGCCGGAGGCGCGGTCGGCCCGGAAGAGCGGAGCGAGGGCCGCTCGGAATGCAATGAACCGCGCGATCACCGTTTCTGTCGGGCTCGTGGCGGTGGCCGCCCTGGGCGGCTGCCCGAGCGATTCGTCCAATCCCGACGTGCTGTGGCTGGCGACCGACGGCGATGAGCTCCACGTGCGGCTCGTCGACAGCGAGCCAACACCGTTTTGAGCACCCGGTGTGGGGCTCGGTGAGTCCCAGGAAGCGGCTTTCAACCTGCGGGCGAGCGTGCCGGCGGGGGCGTATCACCTCGAGTGCGATGCGATCATCACCGAGTCGGTCGACGTCACGCTCACGCTGATCTGGCGGCGCGGGCAGACCGACACCACGCTCGGGCAGGTGATGCAGCACTGGAACCCGCTGCCCGACGGCACGTACAACGCGCAGGCCAACGAATTCGACCTGGCCGCGCCGGCGATCGACTACAAGTCCGGCGACAAGCTGGTGTTCCGCTACAGCGGCCAGAGCGCGCGGCTGCGCGAGGCGTTCATCCCCAACGGCGATGGCTCGCGCGCAAGCGGCCGGATCCCGAGCATCCGGCTGCCCTGACGCTGTCGCGGTCGTGGCCCGCGTAGGGCGTAGGAAGACCGCGCGCGGAGCATCCGCGTTATAAGAACATCATGAGACAATCTTGTCTGATCGCTGCCGCGATGGCGGTGGCCGCGCTGTGCAGCACGCCCGCGCAGGCCGGCGGCCAGGCCCAGCGCGCGTGGGTCAAGGCGGTGCCCGATGTGGCGACCTGGAACAGCTACTCCAAGACGGTGGGCAGCGACCAGTTCGGTAAATTCATCATCGACGTCAAGACCAACGACATCTACTTCTTCGACGTCAACCTGTTCAACATCCACGCCGACTTCGTGCTCGGCGTGCTGCTCAAGCAAGCGTGGACGCCCGACAACATCCGCGAATACAACAAGAACTACGAGCGGGATAAACCGAAGTTCATCCTTTGTTATCTGACTCACCACCTCAAGGTGGATAAATGGACGTTCTCGTTCTGGGAGGGCGACAAGGTCGGCCCCGACGACGTTCTCCGTGCGCGCCGCCGGCTCGGCGAGACGTTCTTCATCAAGAACATTCCGTTTCGCCCCGACTCGCCGATGCAGCAGAAGGTCGCCAATGACGTCGCGCGGCGCGGCGTCCCGACGATCACCAACGATGAGCTGTACAAGAGCGCCGAGGTCCAGGCGTTCACCAAGGGCCGCGCCGTCGGCAAGCTGCGCGTGGTGCCGCTCGGCACGCCGTACGAGTCGCTGTTGTTCGATCGCCACGAGATCGCGCTGCTGCAGGAGAGCTATCCCGATATCACGCCGGTCGCCGGGATCCTCGCGACCGCGTTCTCCACGCCGCTGTCGCACGTCAACCTGCGCGCCGGCGCCTGGGGCATCCCCAACGCCGGAGACAAGAAGGCGCGCGACAAGTACGCGCGGCTCGACGGCAAGGTCGTGTACTACGAGGTCACCGACACGCGCGTGGTGCTGCGCGAGGCGACCCCGGCCGAGATCGACGAGCTCGCGCACAAGATCGCGAGCGCCAAGCACGTCGCCCTGCCGGTGGCCGACATCGCGTCGCCGCACCTCGCGATGCTGACCCGGATGCGCGGCAAGGATGTCGTGCGCTACGGGACCAAGGCGGCCAACCTCGGCGAGATCGTGAGCGCGCAGCTCGACGGGGTAGCGGTGCCCTCGGGGTTCGGCGTGCCGTTCTTCTACTACGTGCAGCACATGAAGCGGAACAAGCTCGACGCCCGGGTCGACGCGCTGCTCGCCGATCCGCGGCTCAAGACCGACGCGGCGTGGCGCAAGCAGGCGCTCGATGAGCTGCGCAAGGCGATCGTCGAAGCGCCGATCGACCCCGCGGCGCTCGACATCATCTACAAGCGCGTACGGGTCAAGCTCGGCGGCAAGGGCGTGTTCGTGCGCAGCTCGACCAACGCCGAGGACCTCCCCGGGTTCAACGGCGCCGGGCTCTACGACACCGTCCCCAACGTCGTCGGTCGAAAGCAAATCGGCGAGGCGCTCAAGACGGTGTGGGCCTCGCTCTGGAACTTCCGCGCGGTCGACGAGCGCGACGCGTTTGGCATCGACCACCGCCAGGTGTTCTCCGGCGTGCTGATCCAGGTCGGCGTCAACGCGACCGCCGCCGGCGTGCTGGTCTCCAAGAACCTGTGGGACCCGGCCGATGACCACGGCTACACGATCAACGCCAAGTTCGGGCTCGGGATGCGCGTCGTCGAGGGCCAGAAGGTGCCCGAGCAGATCGTGTTCGACCCGACCAACGACGGCACCAAGATCATCTCGCGCGCCGATGACCCGGTGATGCTGCGGTTCGACGAGCACGGCGGCATCAAGGAGCTCCCGGTTCCCGCCGGCTCGGGCGTGATCCTCAGCGAGGAGCGCGCGAAGCGGCTGAGCGAGCAGGTCGAGAAGGTGATCAGCGTGTTCCCGCGCGATGCGCCGCTCGACATCGAGTGGGTGCTCGAGGGCGAGCGGTTCTGGATCGTGCAAGCGCGCCCGTACGTGGGCAGCTGATCGCTACAGCTGCGCTGCAAACGTGCAGCTGCACGGGGTGGTTTCCGCTCCACGGTGCGATCGGTGATGATCGATGCCGGGGGCACACGATGGACTGGCTCAGCTCGCTGTTCTCGCCGGATGGCTTCATGCCGCACGGCCACTGCTACCTGTGGCGCCCCGGCGTGGTGTGGCTCCACCTGATCTCGGACGCGCTGATCGCGCTCGCGTACGCGACGATCCCGTTCACGATCGTCCACTTCGTCCGGCGCCGGCGCGACCTGCCGTTCAGCTGGATGTTCGTGTGCTTCGGGGTCTTCATCATCGCGTGCGGCGCGACCCACGTGATGGAGATCTGGACCTTGTGGGTGCCGATGTACTGGCTGGCCGGCATCGTCAAGGCGGTGACCGCGGCGGCCTCGGTGCCCACCGCGGTGCTGCTGGTGCGGCTGGTCCCGCGTGCGCTCGCGATCCCGAGCCTCGAGAGCCTGCGCGCGACCGGCGAAGCGGTGGCCGCGAGCGCGGCGCAGTTCCGCGCGCTGCTCGAGTCCGCGCCCGATGCGATGGTCATCGTCGACGGCCACGGCAGGATCTTCATGGTCAACGCACAGACCGAGGCGCTGTTCGGGTATCGCCGCACCGAGCTGGTCGGCCAGCTGTCCGAGATCCTGCTCCCGGAGCGATTTCGCGTCGGATCCCCGGCGCGGCGCGCCGAGTTCTTCGCCGCACCCACGCGCCGAACGCTGGGCGCCGAGCGCGGGTTCTGCGGCCAGCGCGCCTACGGCACCGAGTTCCCGATCGAGGTCAGCATGGCTCCGATCGACACGCCCAACGGAGTGCTCGCGTCGATCGCGATCCGCGACCTCACCGAGCGCAACGAGACGCTGAGCCGGGTCCGCTCGCTCGCGATCTCCCGCCAGGTCGTCGAGGCGGCGCCGTACGCGATGGTGATGGCCGGTCCGCACGGCGTGATCAAGATGGTCAATCACGAGGCCGAGCAGCTGTTCGGGTTCACCCGCGACGAGCTGATCGGCCAGCCGATCGAGCACCTGGTGCCGGAGCGGTTCCGCGACGCGCACGCCGGCCACGCGAAGGGCTTCATCACCTCGCCCAAGCCCCGCATGATGGGCAACGGGCGTGAGGTGGTCGCGTTGCACAAGAGTGGTTCGGAGCTCCCGGTGGAGATCGGGCTGGCGCCGGTCGAGACCTCGGACGGCACGTTCACGCTGGCGTCGATCGTCGACATCACCGAGCGCAAGGCGCGCGAGGAGGCGCTGCAGCGTTCCAACGCAGAGCTCGAGCAATTCGCGTACGTTGCGTCTCACGACCTGCAGGAGCCGCTGCGCATGGTTGCGAGTTACACCGAGCTGCTCGGCCAGCGCTACAAGGGCAAGCTCGACGACAAGGCCGATAAGTACATCCACTACGCCGTTGACGGAGCCAAGCGCATGCAGCGTCTGGTGGCAGACCTGCTCGCGTATTCTCGGGTCGGCTCGCAGGGCAAACCGATGGTGCCAGTCGAGGTGAGTGCCGTGCTAAAGTACGTCCT
>DATIPJ010000042.1:0-6405 GCA_035472155.1 Kofleriaceae bacterium | reverse complement strand
CGGCGCACCGAGATCGCCACCGCCGATGCGCAGCTCGACGCGCTCGGCCGGCGGCGCGACGAAGCCAGCCGTCGCCTCGAGCGCGTCGTGGCCGAGGTCGATCAGCACACCGAGCGCGTGCGCGAGCTCGAGCGCGAGGGCCGCCGCGTCGACGGCGCGCTCGCCCAGCTGCGCCAGACCCGCCTCGACCTGGGCGGCCAGAGCGAGCACTTCACGGCGCGCAAGGAGCTGCTCTCGGACGACGTCACCCGCGGCGAGTCCGAGGTCGAGACCCTGCGCACCGAGCTGCACCGCCGCAACTCACGCCTCACCTCGCTCAAGGAGATCCAGGAGCGCTACGAAGGCTTCCAGCGCGGCACGCGCGCCGTCATGCAGCGAGCCGACGATATCGTCGACGGCCAGTCCGACACCGCCGCGATCCACGGCGTCGTGGCCGACGTCGTCCGCGCCCCCGAGCTCCTCGAGGTCGCGGTCGAGGCCGCCCTCGGTGATCGCCTCGGCGGCGTCCTGGTCTCCGAGCCCGAGGTCGGCCTCGCTGCGATCGGCTTCCTCAAGCAGGCCGGCGGTGGCCGCAGCGCCTTCGTGCCGATGACCGCACCGATCCGCGTCGCGGCGCGCGCCTCGGCGCCCATCGCAGCGCCGGTCGCGGTCGCGCCGGCCGCACCGGCGCCGACGTTCGAGGGCGAAGGCGGCGCCGCCAGCTGGATGTCACCGGCATGGGATGCTCCGATGCCCGACGCTCCGAGGGCCGGCGATGAGACGTCCGGCATGCCCATCGAGGCTCCCGCCGCCGCGCAGGATCTGGCCTCGAGCGACGTCCCGACCGAGATCACCGAGATCCATGACCGCACATCGACCGCCATCCCCGTCGAAGTCGACGACTGGCGCATCGACAGCGCCCCGAGCGACGCTTCGCTCGACGGCGCGCACAGCGCCGCGGCCCCGGAGGCCCCCGAGGCCAGCAAGGCCCCCGAGGCCCCCGAGGCCCGCGAGGGCCAGCACAGTCCGCCGGCCCACAGCCCCATCGAGGGCGAGCATCGCGCGCGGGGCCACGGCGCCATCGAGGTCGAGGACCGCAGCGAGCTCATCGCGGCCTACGCCGCGATCGGCGGCGAAGGCGTCCTGGGCCGCATGTCCGACCTCGTGGCCTTCGCCGATGGCTACGAGACCGTCGGCAGGCGCCTGCTCGGCGCCACCGTCGTCGTCGACCGCCTCGATCGCGCGCTCCAGCTCCATCACCATGGCGTCAGCGATCGCCTCGTCACCCTCGACGGCGACATCATCGAGCACGATGGCGTCGTCGCCGGCGGCTCGCGCGATGCGCAGGGCGCGGGAGTCCTTGCCCAGAAGCGCGAGATCCGCGACCTCGAGACCATCGTCGGCGACCTGGAGCACGAGCTCTCCGAGGCGATGGCGCGCCTCGTCACCGCCAAGACCGAGCTCAAGCAGGTCACCAAGGCGCTCGAAGGTCTGCGCACGCAGGTCCACGAGGGCGAGGTCGCGATCATGGGCCACGAGAAGGACGAGGCGCGCGTGCGCCACGATCTCGAGCGCTACCGCGACCGCCTGGGCCAGCTCGCGATCGAGCGGCGCGAGCTCGAGGACCGGCTGCGCGTCATCGCCGGCGACGAAGCGGCCACCCGCGAGCGTCGCGACGCCGCAGTCGCCCGGATCGCCGAGCTCGAGCGCGCACAGCTCGACCATCTCTCCGAGGTCGCCGCACATCGCGACCGTCTCGACCAGCTCGGCCAGGTCCTCACCGAGGCGCGTATCCGCGCGGCCCAGCTCGGGGAGAAGCGCGCGGCCGCCGAGGCATCGGCCCTGCGCCTCGCGGCGATGGATGCCGATCTCGCGGCGCGCGCCGCCCGCCTGTCCGCCGAGATCGACGACTCACTCCAGCGCGCCCTCGCCCTGCGCGACGACTGCGATCAGCTCAGCACCGAGATCGCTGCCCAGCGCGAAGAGCGCACCACCCTCGCGCTCTCCCTCGAAGAAGGCCGGCGCACCTACGACGGCCGGCTCAGCGCCCTCACCGAGGTCGAGCTCGCCGCCCGCGAGCTCCGCGTCCGCGCCGACCAGCTTTCGCGCGAGGTCGGCCAGCTCGAGCTGCGCGCGGGCCAGATCGTCATGCACCGCCAGGTCGTCGAGGACCACGTCGCCGAGCGCTACCAGCTCGCCGCCAAGTCCATCCTCCACGACTACCACCTGCGCCCGCGCATCACCCAGATCGACGAGGACCGGCTCACCGAGCTGCGCGAGCTCATCGAGCGCATGGGTACCGACATCAACCTGACGGCGATCGAGGAGTACGCCGAGGTCAGCCAGCGCTTCGAGTTCCTCTCCGCCCAGAAGGGCGACCTCGAGAGCGCGGTCGATCAGCTCCAGCGCGCGATCGACAAGATCAACAAGACCAGCCGCAAGCTGTTCAAGGACACCTTCGCCGCCGTCAACACCACCTTCAAGGAAGTCTTCCCGCGCCTGTTCCGCGGCGGCCAGGCCGCCCTCTCGCTGTCGGGTGGCGACGATGTCGACCTCCTCGAGGCCGGTGTCGAGATCATGGCCCAGCCCCCGGGCAAGAAGAACTCCACCGTCGAGCAGCTCTCGGGCGGCGAGAAGGCCCTCACCGCGGTCGCCCTCGTGTTCTCGATCTTCCTCATCAAGCCGTCGCCGTTCTGCATCCTCGACGAGGTCGACGCCCCGCTCGACGAGGCCAACGTCGACCGCTACAACGAGCTGGTCCGCGAGATGACCGATCGATCGCAGTTCATCGTCATCACCCACAACAAGCGCACGATGGAAGCGGCCGACAACCTCTACGGCGTCACGATGCAGGAGCCGGGCGTCTCCAAGCTCGTCTCGGTCAACCTCAGCAAGCTGGGCGGCCCCGCCGCCGCTCACGCGGCGAGCTCGTAGCCTCCCGCGCCGATCGCTCCTCAGTCCAGGAACTTGAGCGCGTCTTCCCACGGAGTCGCGAACACCAGGTAGTCGCCGAAGTCGAACGGATGCTGTGCGAGCTTCGCACGCTGATCATCGCGCAGCCCGGCGACGAAGCGCTGGTTGCCGCGGGCCACGATGTCGAGCAGCTCGCGCGCCACGCTCACCCCCGTCATCGGCTTGAACGTCGCCGGCATCAGCTCGCCTCCGATCACCGCCGACATCACCCGATCCTCGATCGCCGCTGCCGTCTCGTGCGCCGCGGCGTCCAGTTCGGCGCGCTGATGGTCATCGAGCCCGGCAGTCTGCGCGAACGCATCGCGGCTCCGAGCGACCCGGGCGCGCTGCGGCGCGATCGCCGCCTGCGCCAGCGGCAGCATCCGGTCGCGATACGACCGCAAATCCTCCCCAGGATGCGGCGCCATCCACATCGCCCAGCTCGGCACCATGAAGCCAGCGATGTTGAGCCCTCCGCCGGTCGCGGGCTCCGGCGGCTCCACCGCCTGCCCGTCATCGCCCACGCCCACGCCCACGTCTGCGCCCGCGCTCTTCGCGCCTCGCCCAACGCGCTCGGCAGCGCTCCTCCGCGACGCTCCGGCGGTCATCTCCGGCCGGCAGTCGCGCTCTGCGCGCGGTGTCTCGCCGCCGCCGCCGCAATCGCGCCACAGCTGCACCCCGCTCACCACGGCGAGCACGAAGCATAGATTTCGCCATCCCCTCGCGCTCATCGTGACCTCGGTGCGCCCTGGCTTGCGGGCGGCTGCTGCCACGATTGCTGGCCTACGTCTCCCTGCTGCGGATCGGACGACTGCGCCGGCGAACCTTGCGGCGCTCTATACCCTCGTGGCGATGGATTGTTCTGCCCCCGCGGCGTGCCTTGCGGGGGAGAACTTTGTCCCGGTGGATTGGATGGTTGAGGCGGATAGCCCTGTTGGGGTGGATAGCCCTGTTGAGGCGGGTTGCCTTGTCGAGGCGGGTTGCCTTGTTGAGGTGAGTTGCCTTGTTGAGGCGGATAGCTTTGTTGCGGCGGATTGGTTTGTTGGGGCGGATACGCTTGTTGGGGCGGGTAGCCTTGCGGGGGTGGATACGCTTGTTGGGGCGGGTAGCCTTGCGGAGGTGGATACGCTTGTTGGGGCGGGTAGCCTTGTTGCGGATAGCCCTGTGGCGGCGTCGGATACGCTGGTGATTGCGAGCCAGCGGGCGCGGTCCGGCGACCTGTGCCGAATTGGTAGCCCAGGCCGATCCTCGTCTGCCAGGTCGCGATTGGACCGCCGAGGTCCGCCGCGGTGAGGATGTCGAATGACAGTGGGCGCAACCAGACCGCCCACGACTCGCTGAGCTGATACTCGGCCAGCGCCTCGAAACGAAAGGCCGTGCCGGCGACATCGCGAAACGCGGGGTCGTCGAAGTTCACGAGTGTGGCGCCGAGGCCGACGCGGCCACCGATTTGCAAATGAGTTGCGACTGGGAGCAGTATCCCGCCGGAGAGCAGCACCGTGCCGTGCGACGCGTCGCGATTGCCGAGGCTATCGAGGTCCAGCCAGACGCCGAACCGGCTCATCACAAGCCCGAGTGAGAGCGACGGTCCGCCGAGCGTGGCGACCTGATCCGATCGACGATTGAATGGCGTCGCGAGCCCGACGAGCGCGCCGATGTGGATCGTGGATCCACTCGATCCGGTCGTGCCCGCCGCTGCTGCGTTCGTCGGGGGTCGCGCGCTCGGATCGGACGAGGCCTGTGCGTATGCCGCATGATGGTCGACGATCACGATCCACAGCGCCATCGTCGCGGCTGCGACCACTTTGCTTCTGCGCGTGTCGAACACGCGATGCAGCGTTGATCGTCGGCGCAAGACGATGGCACCCGCGATGCTGGCGAGGAGAACGAGCGAGAAGATCTGGCCGCTGGAAAGTCCGAAGTAGATGCCGCGGCCCGCGTCCCCGCGGAGCGCTTCGATCGCGATCCGACCGACCGCATACATGGACGCGGAAAGTAGGAAGATCGAACCGTCGGCTGGCCTCGCGTGGAGCGAGGATGGGGCGAGCGAGGATGGGGCGAGCGAGGATGGGGCGAGCGAGGATGGGGCGAGCGAGGGTGCGGGCGTTGGGGCGAAGCGCAGGCGCGCGGCCGCGAGTGCGGTGAGCGCGATGATGACGCCCAACGCTGCCTCGTAGAGCTGCGTGGGATGGACGGGGAGCGACGCAGAGCGGTCGGCGGCGAGCAGTCCAGCGTTGACATGGTCGTGCCAGGCCGGGCTGCCTGCGGGGAAGCGGATCGCCCAGGGGAGCGCGGTCACCTTGCCGTAGTCGCAGCCCGCGAGGAAGCAGCCGAGGCGGGCGAGGACGAGGGCCAAGCCGAGCGGCGCGGCGGTGAGGTCGGCAAAGCGCGCGAGGGGGAGGTGGTAGCGACGGCAGGCGACGATGACTGCCGCCGCACCTGCGAGGTAGCCCCAGAACGAGGTCATGCCCGCCCAGTGCAGGCGGAGCCGGCCGGTGGTGAGCAGCTGTTCGGCGGCATCGAGCGCCATCGGCACCGCGATGCCAGCCGAGACCGCCGCGACATAGCACCAGAGCACGATGCTGGCGGCGACGCCGGTCTCGATGCGATGACGGTGCGCGACGCCGAGCATCACGAACAGGGTGACGACGCCTGCCAGACCGACGCAGGTGAACCAGCTGGGAGCGAGGACCGAAGCGACACCATCAGGAAGCAGGGTGTCGAGCCAGTGCACAACGTGCGGCCTCATGGCGCGACCTCCGGAGCGACAGAACCGTCTGTTTGGACGCTCACAGCTGCGTTTCGGCTGGCGGGTGTTCCATTCGCATCAGCGCTCATTTCTGCGCCTGCGCTCGTCGCGACGTCGAGATGGGCGGGCGTCGGGGGATGGAGATCGGCGCCCGTTGTAGCGGCGGACGTGGCGTTCGTCGGGGCGCGGAGATCGGCGCTCGTCGCGGCGTCGAGCTCGGTCGTCGCAGCGCCGGACGTGGGGTTCGTCGGGGCGTGGAGATCGGTGCTCATTGGGGTCTCGGCGTTGGTTGCAGCGTCAGGATTGGGACCGCCGTGGCCCGGGGTGCGGCGACGAGCGCGGCGGCGTGTGGCGGCGGCGACGGGGACGGGCATGAGGCCCCAGAAGAGGGACATGGCGACACCGGCGCCCGAGCCCGGGTCGCCAGCGACGCTGCATTTGCTGCCGCCGCTGCTGCAGTTGCCGCAGCTGCTGCTGTTGCTGCTGCCGTTGCAGGAGCCGCAGCTACTGCCGGAGCTGCTGCTGCTGTTGCAGGAGCCGCCGCTGCCGCTGCTGCTTCCGCAGCTGCCGCAGGAGTTGTTACTGGAGCTGCTCCCGCAGGAGCTGTTGCTGCCGCTGCTGCCGCAGCCGTCGCTCGAGGAGCTGGAGCTGCCGCAACCGCCGCCGCCGTTGCCGCCGCCACCGCCGCTGGAGGTGCAGGCGTTGCAATTGCCGTTGCATCCGCC
>DATIPJ010000041.1:0-9798 GCA_035472155.1 Kofleriaceae bacterium | reverse complement strand
CAGTCGCAACGGCACGTACACCGGCGGCAACCCGCTGGTCGACCGCGAGGTCACGGTCGTCGCGCCCTCGATCGTGCGCACCGGGCGCACGGTGTCTGTGCTGCTCGAGGACATCCGGCGGTTCGAGGCCGCGTCGATCGGCACGCGGTTCGACGCGCTGGTCGGGCCGAGCACCGCGCCGCAGTGGAATGCGATCGAGCAAGCCGCGAGCGCCGGGGACAACCTGCTGATCCTCGGCGAGCCCGGTACCGGCAAGGGCCGCATGGCGCGCGGCTACCTGCGCGTGCGCGGCCGGCAGGAGGCGGTGTTCAACCCGACGATCCAGGCGGTGCCGCTCGAGCGCGTGGTCGGCCCGCAGGTCGAGACGCTGCTGCTCGAGCAGGTCGGCAAGCTCGGCGCGCAGAACCTGGCCACCCTGGTCAAGCTGCTCGAGCGGCCGAACCTGCGCGTGGTGACGACCGCGGCGGCGCCGCTCGAGCATCTCGGGCTCGAGCAAGAGCTGGCCTGGACGCTCTCGACGCGCACCGTCGCCGTGCCGCCCTTGCGCGATCGCCCCGACGAGATGGCGTTCCTGGTCAACGATGCGGTGCGCGCCGCCGAGCCGGCGCTGCAGATCCACTCGACGCTGGTCGAGGTCTGCTTGCTCCGGCCGTGGCCAGGCAACGTGCGCGAGCTGATCGCCGAGGTCGGTCGCAGCGCGCACACCGTCGCCGCGCAGGGCAAGAACAACATCCGCGGCGAGGACGTCGACAACGACGCGGGCCACCTGATGGTCGGCGCGCCGACGATCAACGCCGCCGCGCAACAGACCGCGCTCGGCAAGCCGCGCCGCAAGCGCAGCACGTCGCGCCCGAGCGACGAGTAGCAAGCCGCGCGGCCAGGGCCGGCTAGGGCTCGTCGCGAGGCGCGTCGTCGCGCGGAGCATCGTGCGATAGCCCGCACTGATGGACCTCGATCGTCAGGTGCGCGACCTCGAGCGCCGACAGCACCGCGTGGCGATAGGCGCTGACCTCGCGCGGCTGCGCGGTCACGACCGACACGATGCAGCTGCGCCGGCCCGGTCCGAGCTCCCACACATGGAGATCGGCGACGCGAACGTCATCGATCGCCTCGAGCCGCTGGCGAACGATCTGCTCGTGGCGCGGCGACGACACGACATCGAGCAGCTGACGACTGGCCTGTCGGCAAAGGCTGACCGCCCACCACGTGATAACCCCTCCACCGATCAGTCCCATCAGAGGATCAAGGAACCAGAGGCCCGCCCACCAGCCGAGCGACAGCGCACCGATCGCGAGCACCGAGGTGAGCGCGTCGGCGAGGATGTGGATGTAGGCGGCGCGGAGATTGAAGTCGAGCGTGCCGGGCTTGGGCGCGTCGTCATGGCCATCGTGATGATGACCATCGTGGTGATGGTCGTGGTGGTCGTGGTCGTCGTGGTGATGGTGGCCATGCGCATGCCCATGCGCGCCATGGCCATGGCCGTGGTGATGATGGCCAAAGTGATGGTTACGGCGCAGGAGGAACGCCGAGAGCAGATTGACAACGAATCCGACACCGGCGACCGGAAGTGCGTCGCGATAGTCGACAGCTGGGCGCAAGATCAGATTCTGTATGCCCTCGAACGCCATCCAGATCGCGACGAGCGTCAACAGCACACCGCTCGTGTAACCGGCGAGCGCATAGACCTTGCCGGTGCCGAAGCTGAACGCATCGCGGCCGGCACGGGTGCGCGCGTACCAATAGGCGACGAGCGTCAAGCCCAGCGCACCGACATGCGTGCCCATGTGCCAGCCATCGGCCTTGAGCGCGACCGAGCCCGTGTACCAGCCGACGATGAGCTCGCCGATCATCGTCGCAGCGGTGATCCACACGACCCAGCGGGTCCGTCGTTCTCCCGCGCGATTATGATCGTCCTCGTCCTCGTGGTGGACGTGCTCGGACAGATCGTGCGCTTGCATGCGGCTTGCAGTCTAGCCCTATCATCGCGCTGTGCCCAAGCACCCCGTCACGATGGCGGTTCGCGCGCTGCGCGCCGCCGGCATAGCATTCGTGCCGCACCTGTATCCGTGGCAACCGCACGGCGGCACGCACGCATCGAGCATCGCGCTCGGCGTACCCGAGCATGCTGTGATCAAGACCCTCATCTTCGAGACCGACCAGCGCGACCCACTCTGCATCCTCATGCACGGAGACCGTGAAGTCTCCGTGAAGCAGCTCGCGCGCGTGATTGGCACCAAAACTGTGGCTCCGTGTGCGCCCGAGGTTGCAGATCGCCATTCGGGCTACCAGGTCGGTGGGACATCGCCATTCGGCCTGCGGCGTGCCATGCCCGTGTACATACAGTGCACGATCCGCGATTTGCCGCGGATGTACATCAATGGCGGGGCGCGCGGCTTTCTGGTCGAGCTCGATCCTCGCGACGCTGAGCGCTTGCTGGGACCGATCGTGGTCGACGTCGCGGTCTCGTAGCGATCTCGGTTGCATCCGCCTGGTCGTTGGCACAACCTCGGCCCTCGATGTTCGATGCGTGCGCCCCGGCTGGCCTTGCACAGGGCGCACCCGACGACGTCGCGGGCCGAGGCAGACTTCTGATCGTCGATGACGAGGAAGTCTTTGCCGGGTCGTTGCAGCGACTTTTGTCGGACGAACCTGACGCGACCGTGGTGACGCCCGGGCACATCCGGGCTGGGCCTCCACACAGAACTGAGGCGGCGCGCGCCAGAACGGGCAGCGCGCATCATTTTTTTGATGGGTGGCGCAGTCTCGCGACGTGCGCAGCAATTCCTTTAGACCATCGGTCTATTAGCAAGCGGGCACTGGTTCGAGAAGCCTTGTAACCTGCAGGAACTGCGAGCTGCGATACGCGGGCAAATCGCGCGTAATCGCGGCATGTAGGTGTTCCGAGAATTGCAGTCCGATTTTGGTCAATTGGGAGTATAAGCCGTGTAAACGTGTCTCTCGTACCCTCGACAGATCTCCGTCGAGCGACCGGCGCGCGGCCCATCCGGGTGCTGGTGGTCGATGATGATCGAATGCAGCTGCGAGCGGTCGAGCGCGTGCTGCGCGATCGGCATCAGGTCGAGCTGACCGTTGCCGACAACGCGATCGACGCCATGATCGCCGTCGGCGCGACCAAGCCCGACCTGGTGATCATGGATATCATCATGCCCGGGCTCGACGGCATCGAGGCGTGCCGCCGGATCAAGAGCAATCCCGAGACGCGCGATGTCCAGATCGTGCTCGCGAGCGCGATGATGACCCCCGAGCTCGATCGCGCCGCGCGCCTCGCCGGCGCCAAGCGCGCGGTCGCCAAGCCGGTCGACCTCGCCGACCTGCTCGACGCCACGCAAACCGCGCCGGGCGCGCTCGACGATCGCGAGCCCTCGCCGACGACCCGCGGCGCCGATCTGCTGGTCGAGATGCTGGCCGAAGCGGGCGTCGAGGTCGTGTTCGGTCTGCCGGGCGGCGCGATCTCGCCGGTGCACGACGCGCTGCTCGACAGCAAGCTCCGCGTGGTGACCACGCGCCACGAGAGCGGCGCGATGTTCGCGGCCGCAGGCTACTCGCGCGCGACCGGCAAGCTCTCGGTGGTCGCGGTCACGACCGGTCCGGGCGTGCTCAATGCGATGACCGGGCTTGCGTCGGCGTGGTGCGATGGGCTTCCGGTGCTGCTGCTGGTCGGCGAGGTCCCGCGGCCCGCGCAGGGCAAGGGCGTCCTGCAGGACGGCTCGGCGCACGGTCTGCACATCGTCGACATGGCGCGCCACATCACCAAGCTGTCGGCCGAGATGGCGCGCGCGAGCATGCTCCCGCACCTGCTCCGGCGCGCGATGGTCACCGCGCTGTCGGGGAGGCGCGGCCCGGTGCTGCTCACGCTCCCGATGGACGTGACCACGGCGCAGGTCGGGCGGCCGCGCTCGGGTGGCGGCGTCGTGCTCGAGAGCCTGGTCGATCCCGAGCTGCTCGACGAGATCGCGGTGCTGCTGCGCGACGCTCAGCGCCCGCTGATCCTCGTGGGCAACGGTGCGCGCACCGAGGGCGCCCCCCGCCACCTGCAGACGGTCGCCGAGCGCGTCGCCTGCCCGGTCGCGACCACGCCCAAGGGCAAGGGCGCGTTCCCCGAGAGCCACCCGCTCGCGCTCGGCGTGCTCGGCCTCGGCGGCCATCGCTCGGCGCAGCGCTACCTCGAGGCGGGCGTCGACGTCGTGTTCGCGATCGGCACGAGCCTCGGGGACCTCGCGACCGATGGCTTCTCGCCCCACCTGCAGGCACCGTGGGCCCTGGTCCACGTCGATATCGACTCGCGCCAGATCGGCAAGAGCTATGCGCCGACCCACGCGATCGTCGCGACCGCATCGGAGTTCCTCTCCGGGCTCGCCGATCGGCTCGCGGCGCGGCCCGACCGTCATGTCGACCCACGCGCTGCACCCTCACGCGCTGCACCCCTGCGCGCACTTCCCGGCGGCGTCGAGCGCGTCGTCCTGCCGTCGTCGCGCCGGTTCGACCGCATCGCCTCGCAGGACGCGCTGACCGAGATCCAGGAGGTGCTGCCCGGCGATACGATCTACTCGATCGACTCGGGCGAGCATTTCCTGTTCGCCGCGCACTACCTCGCGATCGACCTGCCCGATGCGTTCGTCGCGATGACCGGCCTGGGCTCGATGGGGCAGTCGATCGGCGCGACGATCGGCGCTCAGCTCGCGTTTCCCGCGCGCACCGTGGCGGCGATCTGCGGCGACGGCTGCTTCGCAATGAACGCGTTCGAGGTCGCGACTGCCGTTGCGGAGCGCCTCCCGATCCGCGTGTTCGTGTTCAACGACCAGCGGCTCGGGATGGTCGAGAACGGTCACCAGGCGGTGTACGGCCGGCGCCCCGAGTATCCGACCACACCGCTCGACGTCTGCTCGGTCGCGCGCGGGCTCGGCGCGATCACGCTGTGTGTCGAGCGGCCCGGCCAGCTGACCGCAGCGCGCGAGATGCTGCGCAACGCGCCCGGCCCGGTCGTCGTCGACGTACGGATCGATCCGGACATCGTCCTGCCCAAGCGCGATCGGGTGAGCGCGATGGCGCCGGGGCCGGGCGGCCCGGGCGCGCGGCCCCGCCCCGTCAAGTGAATGCGATCTCGAGGTGGCGCACGCTGCGGACGAAGTTGGTCCGCACGGGGACCAGCGGCCCCACGCGCTCGAGCCGGCCGAGCTTGGTCAGGACCTCGCCGAACACGTGGCGTGCCTCGAGGCGAGCGAGCGGAGCGCCGGTGCAGTAGTGCGCACCGATGCCGAACGAGACCTGCGGGTTGGGCACCCGCGCGATGTCGAACACGTCGGGATCGCGAAATACCGTCTCGTCGCGGTTGGCCGACGGCAGGAACGTGACGACCTTATCGCCCTCGGCGATCCGCGAACCGCCGAGCTCGGTATCGCGGGTCGCAGTCCGACGAAACTGGATGACCGGGGACTCGTAGCGCAGCATCTCCTCGATCGCAGCCGGTAGGAGCGCCGGATCGGCGCGCAGCTGCGCGACCAGACCAGGCCGATCGAGCAGCAGGTCGAGCCCGTGGCACAACAGGCTTCGCGTCGTCTCGGTGCCGGCGTTGAACAGCAGCATGAAGAAGGCCTGAAACTCGCCGTCGCTCAGTCGCTGGCCGTCGATCTCGGCGGCCAGGAGCTCGCTCGCAAGGTCATCGGCAGGCCTGGCGCGCTTGACCGCGCCGAGCGCCGCGCCGTACGCGCGCAGCTCCTCGGCGGCGGCGATGCCGTCGCGCAGGACGTCGGCCGGATTGCTGAGCTCGCTGCACAGCATGCGCCGGGTCAGCGCGGCGAGCGTGCTGCGATCGGCGAACGGTACGCCGAGGATCTCACAGATCATGAACAGCGGGACCTCGCCCGCGATGTCCGTCGCAAAGTCGCATCGGCCCGCGCTGCGTACGCGATCGACCAGCTGCCGGGTGTATTGGGCAACACGGAGCTCGAGAGCCCCGACCCGTCGTGGATTGAATGCGTGGGTCACCAACCCGCGCAGCCGAGTGTGATCCGGCGGGTCGCGGTGCATGATTCCCTCGCGCAGCTTGGCGAGGAACTCCGGCGGCGGATCGGCGAGCAGTGCGCCGCCGCGCCACGACGAGTACACCGACGAATTGCGCAGCACCGCGACGATGTCGTGGTAACGCGTCACCGCCCAGTACCCACGACCCTGCGGGCTGGAGCGCCACGACACGGGCGCCTCGACGCGCAACCGGCGAAACGCATCGTATGGAATGCCTCGCGCGTAAGTTTCAGGATCAGCCAGATCGACGGCCGTCATGAGTGCCGCTGCGATGCTCGCTCGAACCGCGGCAAACCGCCAGAGGGGCCGCGCGTACGCGCGTTGGCCACACGCACCCAACTTGACAACACGGTCTGGACCCCATCTGATGTCACCGGTCGGGTGACGTACGGCAGACGGACATGGAGCGCAGCGTAGGCCTTCTCGGAGTCGCGAGCTATCTCCCGCCGGAGACGCGACACAATGACTGGTGGCCCGCCGCCACTGCGGAACGCTGGCTGCGCGAGCGCAGCACCGCCCGACCGCCCGCGCACGGCGCGATCACCCCGGCGATGGCGCGCGTGCTCGCCGCGATGGCGGAGCAAGCGATCGATCCGTTCCAGGGCGTCGTCGAGCGCCGGGTGATGCCGCGCGATATGACCGCCGTCGACATGGAGGTCCGCGCGGCGGAGCGCGCGATCGCGCATGCGCGCATCGATCGCCGCGAGATCGATCTCCTGCTCACGCATACCGCGGTTCCCGAATACCTGCTGAGCAATACCGCGTGCGTCCTGCATCGCGCGCTCGACCTTGCGCCGGACTGCTTCGCGATGCAGGCGGAGGCCTCGGGTCACTCGTTCCTCATGCAGCTCACCCTCGCCGAGGATGCGATCGCGCGCGGACGCGCCCGCTATGCGCTCCTCGTGCAGTCGTCGGCGGCCTCTCGGCTGCTCGATCGCGAAGACCCGCAATCGCCGTTGTTCGGTGATGGTGCCGCCGCCGTCGTGGTCGGCCCGGTTCCGCGCGGCGGATTGCTCGCCACCGTGCACCGCACGGACGGCACGCACCCGCGCGCGCTGATCGCGTGCGTGCGCGATGGCCGGTGGTACGATGGCGACCGTATCGTGTTGCACAGAGGTGATTTGAGTGCGGCGCGCCAGGTCTTCCTCGAGACCGCCGACCGGGCGATCGAGGTGGTCGGCGCCGCACTGGACAAGGCCGGGCATGCGCCCGCCGATGTCGAGTTCTTCGCGGTCCACCAGGGCACGCCGTGGCTGCGCCGCGTGACCCAGGAATCCACCGGCTTGTCGCGCGCCCGCTGCGTCGATACGTTCGCGACCACCGGGTACCTGTTCGCCGCGAGTATCCCGCTCGTGCTCGAGACCGCGCAGCGCCAGGGCTTGCTGCCGCCCGATAGCCTCGTCGTCATGCACGGCGGCGGCGTCGGTTCGACGTACGGTGCCAATGTGATGCGCTGGGGAGCGGCGGTCGCATGAGAGAGGTCGCCAGCAAGGTGATGCTCATCTTCTTCGGTCCGCTCGCGGCCAAGGGGATCGCGCTCGAGGACATGCTCCGGGGTACCAACGTGTCGCTCGCAACACTGCGCAAGCGGAACGAGCGTATCGACTGGACCGACCTGTGCGTGATGCATCGCAACCTGCGCCCGTTTTTCACCGACGACGAGCTCGTCGAGGTCGGCCGATCGTACTTCCGCTCGAAGGGTCTGCGTTTTGCGTTCGTGATCGGCCGCGTGCTGCTGACACCGATGGGCTTTTATCGCTTCATCAACAAGCCGCGCGTGGGCTCTGGCAACCAGATGTTCAACTGCATCCTGCCGAACCAGCGCGAGATCTCGGACAGCGAGTGCGTTGTCGATCTGACGCTGCCGGAAGGCTTCGAGGTGTGCTGGGACTTCTTCTTGCTGTCCAAGGGCAATCTGATCGAGATGCCGCGCCTGCTCGGGTACCCGGCGGCGAACGTGGAGCTCGAGCGGCTGCCGCGCGGGGGTCGTTATCACATCACGATTCCCAAGCGGACGCGGCTGTTCGCCCGCGTACTGCGCGCAATCACCTGGCCGTTCACGGTGCGCGCCGCGGCGCGCGAGCTGCAGGAAGCGCATGAGACGCTGGTCGAGCGCTACGACGAGATCGAAGAGGCGCGCGCCAAGCTCGACCGCCAGGCGACCCAGCTGCGCACCGCGCACTCGGTCAATGACCTGGTGCAGCGCGATCTCGATCTCGCGCGCTTGCTCGACACCGTTGCAAAGGCGCTGGTCGAGGAAGCAGGGTTTGGATGGGCCGAGATCACGCTGCGCGCGACGGACGCCAATGACTCGGGCGCGACCCGGGTGGCTCGGTTCGGCGTCGAGGAGCACGATCTGCCGCTCGAGCGCGCGCTCGAGGCGCGCGGCGGCGAGGTGATCGGCGATCTGCGGGTCGCGCCCAAGCCAGGGGCCAACCGCGAAGAGCGCGAGGAGCTGCTCGCGTTCATCGTGCCGACGCTGGCGATGGCGCTGCAGAATGCGCTCAGCTACCAGGCGCTCGCCGACTACCGGAGCGGCCTCGAGCGCCTGGTCGATCAGCGCACCAGCGAGCTGCGCCAGGCGCGCGACGAGCTCGCCGGCAAGGTCGTCGAGCTGCGCGAGGCGCAGGGCGCGCGCGAGCGGTTCTTCGGCAACATCACGCACGAGATCCGTACGCCGCTGTCGCTGATCCTGCTCGCCGCCAACGACATCGAGACCCGCGCCGGGCACGCCCTCGACGAGCGCGCGCGGCGCGGCCTGGGTGCGGTGACCGATGCCGCCCACAAGCTGGTCCGGCTGGTCGACGAGCTGCTGCTGCTCGCCGCCGGCCAGGAGGACAAGCTGCGCACCGCGCCCGAGCGCACCGATCTCGGCGCGCTGGTCGGCGCGCTGGTCGCGGCGTGGCGACCGGCCGCCGAGGCCGCCGGACTCGAGCTGATCGAGGGCCCGACGATGTCGGTGGTGGCCAACGTCGATCCGGTCGCGCTCGAGCGCGTGGCGTCAAACCTGTTGTCCAACGCCGTCAAGTACACGCCGCACGGCGGCTCGATCGAGGTCGTTCTGGCCGATGAGCCCGAGGGGCTGCGGCTGTCGGTGCTCGACACCGGCGTGGGCATCGGTGAGGACCTCCAGGGCCGGCTGTTCGGCCGGTACGAGCGTGCGCAGGGCGAGCCCTACCGCAAGGTCGGCACGGGCCTCGGCCTGTTCGTCGCCAAGCAGCTGGTCGAGGCGCACGGCGGCACCATCGTCGCGCTGCCGCGGCCCGGCCTCACCGGCAGCGAGCTGCGCGTCACCCTGCCGCCGCAGGTCGTGATCCGCGACGATGCGCCGCGGACGCAGCCGGCCGTGCGCCTGCGCCTGGCCGAGCCGCCGCGCGTGGGCGACGAGCCGCTGACCCAGTTCGCACCGGCCGGGTTCTCGGCGGGGACGATCCTGCTCGCCGAGGACGACGCGCGGCTCGCCGAGATGATCGGCCGCATGCTGGCCGACGAGTACACCGTGATCATCGCGCACGACGGCGCTGCCGCGCTGGCGCTCGTGCCCCAGCACCAGCCGCAGATGTTGATCACCGACATCGACATGCCGGAGGTCAACGGCATCGAGCTGTCGCGCCGGTTCCGCGAGATCACCGGCGACCGGCTCGCGCCGATCATCGTGCTCTCGGCGATGCTCGACCTCGGCACGCGGATGGCGGGCCTCGAGGCCGGTGCGATCGACTACATCACCAAGCCGTTCGATCCGCTCGAGCTGCGCGC
>DATIPJ010000040.1:0-3581 GCA_035472155.1 Kofleriaceae bacterium | reverse complement strand
CGCCGGCGCGGTGCGGGTGCGGCCGGTGATCGAGTCCTGGCCGGCGACGAAGCGATAGTAGTAGTCGGTCGCGGGCGAGAGGCCGGTGACCAGGACGCGCACCGTGTGGTCGCTGCCCTGCGCCGCCTGCACCTCCTGATCGACGACGAGCGTGCCGAAGCTCGCGTCTGCAGAGACCTGCACCTGCAGCGAGATCGCGCCGTACTGGGTGCCGGTCGCGCCGGCGGGGGCGACGCGCGTCCACACCACGACGGATGCCTCGCGCGGATCGCCCGAGGCGACGCCCTGCGGAAAGGCGAACGTGCCCGAGGGGGGAACGCCGGCATCGGGAAAGGTCTCGTCATCGTCCTTGGGGCAGCCTGGGAGCCCGACGAGCGAGGCGCCGACCACGAACCAGCCCGTGTTCCGAAGGAAGTCTCTGCGCTTCATGGGCGCGGAGAATATCGTCAGACGTCTCCTTGGCGGACCTGACGGAGCCACCAAGTCGATCCCGCCGTGACTGAATTTAGCCCTGGCCCTCCGGTCGCGATTGGTAATGAATACAACGAATCAGCGACCTACTGTCAGGTCGGGAGCCGGCGTTTCGGGGCGATCCTCCCCGCCCGCCCTCCGGCGGAAAACTTGCCCGCGCGGCGCCCGCCGACGAGCCTACTCCTCGATGCGCGACGCATGGACGGTCTCCGAACCGGCGAGCTGGGACGAGATCTGCCAGCGCTTTCCGGACCAGTGGGTCGCGCTGGTCGCGCTCGACTGGCGCGATGACCACGACCGGCCGTTTCGCACGGCGCTGATCGCCGGCCACGGATCGCGGCGGGAGGCGCTCGCGCAGGCGCGCCCGCTGCTCAAGCTGTTCGAGCCGATCGGCCCGCTGTTCACCGGCGATGCGCCCGCGCGGCCGCTGCCGCCGATCGTCTACGTGGCCTGACGCGCGGTCCGCGCCATGATCTCGTCGTAGCCCTCGGCGTACCAGCCGCTCAGGCTCTTCGCGCGCTGCATCGAGAACGGATGCGTGCGGTAGACGGTGAGCAGGATCTTGTAGGCCTTGTCGAGCGTCGAGCGATCGACGTCCTCGTACTCGGCGACCTGGCGGAGGAACTCGTCCCGGTCCATCTCGCGCGCGAGCCGCGTGGTGCCGCCGGCGAGCTTCATGAACGCGTCGTACGCGGGCTCGATGTCCTGCACGCAGAGCAGCGCCGCGCGGTCCGCGGTCAGCTCGGCGCAGCGGTACCACTCGTAGAGCGCGATCACCAGGCCCTGGCCGAGCAGCGCGCCGAGCCCCAGCGTGGCTTGCCCGAGCAGCGCGACCACCGCGGCGATGTTGCGCGCCATCGTCCCGTAGAGCACGTGGCCGGCCTTGATGTGGCCGACCTCGTGGCTGATCACGAAGAACAGCTCCTCGTCGCTGAGCAGGTCGACCAGGCCCGAGGTCACCGTGATGAACGGCTTGGTGTGGCCGTAGGTGAACGCGTTGGGCACCGGATCGACCGTCACGTACATCTCGGGCTCCGGCACGTCGAGGATCTTGGTCGCCCAGGTCAGCGAGCGGTGCAGCCGGCCGAACATCCGCGGCGTGACCCGCAGGTTCGAGGCCACGTTATCGACGTAATACAGCCGCTCGAGGCCGTACTCGAGGATCTTCGACAGCACGCGGTCGAGGCCCGGGATCGTGCGCAGCGCATCGGTCGCGCGCGCGTCGCTCGGGTGGCGGAACTCCTCGACGTCGAGCCCGGTCAGCGGCCGCAGCTTGCGCTTGCGGGTGGGCTTGGGCTCCTCAGGGTCGGGGGACTCGGGCGGGTCGTCGTCATGATCGCTCACGAGAGGATCATCTCACGGCTTCACGCTCAGCGGCCCTGGGTCATCTTCAGCATGACGAGCGGCGTCTTGAAGATGATGCCGAGCTCGGTGCGAAGGAACGTGCCGAACCGCTCGAGCGACGCGGTGTACGCCAGGTCGTAGAGCAGCTTGATCCGCATGTCGTCGGCCAGCGCGCCCTTGGTTTCCTCGAGCTGCCACGGGTTCTGCAGCGTCGCGGCGAGCTTTCCGATCTCGCTGCCCTCGGGGATCGAGCCGGTGTAGCCGAGCGAGATCTGCGCGAGCCCGGTGATGCCCGGCTTGACGTCGCGCATGCGCTCCTCGAACAGCGGGATCGCATACGACAGATCCTGCAGCAGCTCGGGGCGCTCGGGCCGCGGGCCGACCAGGCTCATCTTGCCGCGCAGCACGTCCCAGAACTGGGGCAGCTCGTCGAGCCGCGACTTGCGCAGGAATTTACCGACCCGCGTGATCCGCGCATCGTTGGCGCCCGCGACGACGATGCCGGTCTTGGCCTCGGCGTTGGGCACCATCGTGCGGAACTTGTGCATCTCGAATTCATCGAACGTGAACTGCTTCCTGCCGTTGTCGGTCGTGACCGCCTTGAGGCTGCCCGCTCGACGCTGGCGAAACAGCACGGGACCCGGGGAATCGATGTAGATCGCCGCCGCGATGAACGGCATCAGCGGCGCGGTGAGCGCCAGGCCGAGCGTGGCACCCGCGACATCGATTGCCCGCTTCGCGAGCCGGACGCTGCGTAACACGGAATCACAGTATCATGACGCGCACCTAGCAATCGATGCGTGGCGGCCTGAGGCGAGGCCTACATACATCCCGCAAGCACCGAATGGGCGCGCACACTTTCGCGTTGCCATAAGGCTCGCTATCCTCGACCCGATGGTCGCCACGATCCGCCTCAGCGTGCCCGGCATGCTCCGCTACCGCGCCGTCGCGGTACGAACGGTCGCGGAGGCTGCACGGCTGATCTCCGGCGCAACGCCGCGCGACCCCAAGGGTGCGCCGTTCGACCCCTCATCGCACGACGTGCGCCACCCGTTCGACACCGCCGTCGTGTCAGCCTTCATGGAGATCTTCAACAACATCGCGATCCACGCGTACCAGCGCAAGGGCGGTGGTCGGATCGAGATCGCGATTGCGCTTTCGAAGGATGCGATCGTCATCGAGGTAAAAGACGATGGCAGGCCATTCGACATCGATGAGGTCGCGGAGCTGCCGGCCGAGCTCGATGACGATTCGTTACCGGAGGGTGGAATGGGGATTCACATTGCGAAGACGATGCTCGACGAGATGACGTACGAACCCGGGCCGCCCAACCAGTGGCGGTTATGCAAGCGATTGCACGCGACCCAGGTCGCCGTCGGGAGGAGCTGATATGCCCGCGCCGTTTGACGTGCACCAGACCAACGACGAGACCAAGCTGACGATCCGGCGATCGCTCGATATCAACAGTGCGCCGGCGCTGGCCGACGCGATCGACAAGATCGTGGCGAGCAAGCCGAGCCGCGTCACCGTCGACCTCAGCTCGCTCGACCTGATCGACAGCTCCGGGGTCGCAGCGCTGGTGAAGCTGTACAAGGGCGTCCGCGGCGGCGGCGGCGCCTTCAAGATCGCCGGCGCGCGCGACCAGCCCCTGGCGATCTTCAAGCTGCTGCGCATGGACAAGGTGTTCGACCTTTAGCCAAGGCCGGACCGAGCGGAGCCCGGGGCGACCCGCCGGAGGCGCGGCGGCCCGGAATCGCGAAGCGAGG
>DATIPJ010000039.1:0-11345 GCA_035472155.1 Kofleriaceae bacterium | reverse complement strand
GCGGTCGACGAGGGCTGCGGCGCGGGTGCACCGGTGTCGCTCGGCGGTGGCGCTGGATCGGCCCACGCAGCCGTCGCGAGCGCGAGCGCGGCGATCGCCAGGAACACCCTCGACATCGACCGTCGAGACTAACCAAAGCCGCCTGGGTACGCAGCGAAAATCGCCTCGATCGCCCGCGTCGTCAGCGAATCGCGAGCGTGACGGCGAGCGCGATCGCAGCCGGGATGGCCTGCACGATCAGGATCTTTCGCGTCGCGGTGAAACCGCCGTAGACGCCGGCGACCACGACGCAGGCGAGGAAGAACGTGCGGACCGGGATCGCGACCGCGCCGCCGACCAGCGACCACACCAGCCCGGCGGCGAGAAAGCCGTTGTAGAGGCCCTGGTTGGCCGCCAGCACCTTGGTCGACACCTGCTCTTCGGCGGTGCGCCCGAAGACTTTTTGCCCCACGGGGGTCGCCCACAGGAACATCTCGAGCACGAGGAAGTAGAGGTGGAGCGCGGCGACCAGCCCGGTCAAGACCTGCGAGGCGAGGACCATGGGGCCGACTATCGCACCGAGATCTCGATCTCGGCCATGGCCTGCGCGTGGGCCTTTTCGAACGACGCGCGATCGATCACCATCGTGACGTCGTCGGGGTCGTCGGCGAACCCGCGCGCGGCCGGGCTGCTGTCGAGGGCATAGCCGAGCTTCTCGAACACGCGTCGCGACGCGACATTGCGCGGGATGATCGAGGCGTACACCCGGCCCAGGCCGAGCTCGGCGAACGCGAAGGCGTGGACCATGGTGGCGATCGCGGTGCCCACGCCCTTGCCCTGCTCGGCGACGGCGGCGACCAGAAACGCGAACTCGGCCGCGCCGCCGGACATGCCGCGCAGGTCGGCGTCGCCGATCAGGGCGCCGTCGCGCAGGATCAAGAAGCCATGGCTGCCGCGGCGCGCGAGCCGCTCGTAGTGCCCGATGACGTCGCGCGCGGTGCTCGGCTCGGTGTGCCCGAGGAGCGGCGCGTTGTTCGGGTCGTTGTAGGCCGCGGCGAGGGTCGGCGCGTGGTGCGCGAGCTCGACGCGCGACGGCTCGAGCGCGACCAGCGGCCCGGCCGGAGAGGTCCACGAGATCCGGTAGCGAGGCATCACTCGAGCGGGCCGACCGAGCTGAGCTTGCCGCGCTCGCGGTACATGCGCTCGACGGTCTGGCGCAGCAGATCCTCGTCGATCTCGGTGTTGTTGGATCCCGCGACGTAGGCCGCGCGCTCGCAGGCGACCTTGATGAAGCCGCCCGACAGCTCGTAGCGCTCGGCCAGCGCGTCGAAGTCGATCCCCTCGGAGCGAGCGCGCTCGGGCAGCGTGCGCCGCCACAGCTCCGCGCGCATGTCGGGGCTCGGGAAGCTGAAGAACACGTCGTAGCTGAACCGGCGCTTGAACGCCTGGTCGATCGACGACGTGAGGTTGGTGGTCAGGATCGCCAGGCCACCGAACCGCTCGAGCCGCTGCAGGAGGTAGTTGGTCTCGAGGTTGGCGTAGCGGTCGTTGCTGCTCTTGACGTCGCTCGTGCGCTTGCCGAACAGCGAGTCGGCCTCGTTGAACAGGAGCACCACGTGTCCGGGCTCGGCGGCGTCGAACACGTCGGACAGGTTCTTCTCGGTCTCGCCGAGCCACTTGGAGACCACCTGCGAGAGGTCGACCTCGTAGATGTCGAGCCCGAGCCGGCGGGCGAGGACGGTGCCCGACATCGTCTTGCCGACGCCCGGGTGGCCAGAGAACAGGACCGAGATGCCCTGCGCGCCGCGCAGCTTGAAGGCCTCGCGGATCTTGCGGCGCTCGCGCGCGGCGGCCGAGATCTCGACCAGCGCGGCGCGGGTGTCCTCGTCGACGATCAGATCGTCGAGGTCGAACGGCGTGGGCAGCTTCTTGCCCAGCCGCGAGATCCGCTGGTGGAGCTGCGCGGCGACCGCGAACGCGAGGTCCTCCGAGCCCGGCGGCCCGGTGTGCGGCATGCGGCCGGCGATCGCGGCCTGCGCGGCGGCGACGATGATGCCGCCGGGGATCGCGAACCGGCCCGACAGGCTGTCGGCGCCGGGCTCGTCGAGCGACGGCACGATCTGCCGCCACAGCTGGGTGCGCACGGTGAGCGAGGGCACGTCGAGCGTGAGGTGGACCAGCGGGCGGTGGTGGATGCGCGGCATGCGCTCGCGATTGATCGTGATCGCGACCGGGCCCGACCAGTGATCGAGCAGCACGCCGAAGAACCCGGGCAGCTCGTCGCGATCGCCGTCGCGCACCACCACGTCGTCGATGTCGGCGAGCACCGGCACGGCGTCGAGCAGGGTGAGCTCGCGGACCACCGCGCGGATCGCGGCCGCCTGGGCGGCGGGGGGCATCAGCGCGAGCCGCCGGCCGTCGATGACCAGGATGCGCTGGTTCCAGTGGTGGGCCGCGCGCTGGAGCAGCAGCTTCTTGCCCAGGCCGCGCTGGCCCTGGACGGCGAGGATGACTTCGGACGAGCGGATCGCGGCGGTCGCGAGCTCGACCGCGACCTTGGGGAACTCGCCGTCCTTGTCGCGGCCGCGCAGCTCGGCGAGCTCGGCCAGCTCGGGGTCGAGGTCGATCGCCTGGCCATCGAGCAGGTGGACCAGGCGGCTCGCGGCGCGGATCCGGCGAAACAGCAGCGAGTCGCCGGGCGCCAGCTCGAGCAGCTGGAAGCGAAGCAGCGGGGACGAGCTCGACATGTCGCGCGCCATCAGCGAGCGACTCTCGGGCGTGTCGTAGACCAGCTGGGCGAGCAGCCGCCCATCGAGCCCGCGGCTGCCCGGATCGCGCGCCAGATAGCGGTAGGCCTGCACGAGGTTCGGATCGGCCTCGGGCAGGAGCGCGAACATCAGCGTCGCCCACTGCCGCGGCGTGAGCTCGAACGCCTTGAGCAGGCGGATCAGCGGGAACCGCACGCCCATCGCCACCGAGGCCTGCAGGCGCGCCTCGACGCTGCGGTGCAGCTCGAGCCACTGGCCCAGCACCGCCTGGGCGCCGGCCTCGTCGCCGGCGCGCTCCCCGCGGGCCGCGGCGAACAGCCGCCCGATGTCGGTCGGCGTGACGACATCGGTGGCCGGGGCGCCGGGTGCGCTCCCGGGCGGCGCGCGCGTCCAGCTCAGCCGGATCTCGTACTCGACGCGCAGCCAGGCGCGACGCAGCTCGTCGCGCAAGTGGGTGGCGGCGTCGCGGTACGGCTCGGTCGCGGTCACCTTTCTATCGTACGTTCACTCGCGAAAAAGTGCTGCTAGGCCAGCTCTTGTTCGCGCTGCATGCCGAGCTCGTCGGCGATGAGCTCGGGCGCCGGCGCCTCTTCGACTGCGGTCTCGGGCTTCTCCTCGAGGGTAGCCGCGACCTGGGGCGCCTCGGGGTCCTCCTGCGGCGCGCGATCGGCCGCATCGGCCTCCTGCGCGTACGTCCACATCTGGTCGTAGAACGGCGTGGTGTACATCGCCGAGGTCAGCGTCAGCCGGTGCTCGGGGTCGACCTTCTCGTCCTCGTGATCGACCGACGAGCCGAACAGCTGGTCGAAGCGGCGGTCGCCGAGCGTATCGCGCAGCTCATCCATCTCGACCGCGACCGCGATCACGCGCCAGTCGCCGACTGTGGGCCCGGTGATGAAGTCCTTGAGCGCCTGCGATGCGCTCTGGGTCTTCTTCAGCGAGAAGTGGTTGGAGTAGTCGACCTCGTAGGGCTGGTTCCACTGGGTCGCCTCGGTGTGGCCGCGCCAGTAGTTATCCGACCACTTGTCGGGCTGCTCGGCAGCCTCGCACGCGGCCTTGTACTCCTCGGGGGCGTACATGCCCTCGTTGATCTGGGCCGCCTTGGGTTCCTCGCTGCCGAACGCTTGCTCCGAGGCTGTCTTGGTGGTGTCCGTCGCAGCCTCCGCGGCTTCGGGCAACGGCCCTTCCGTGGAGATCTGCGCCTCGGCGGCGACCTCGGCTTCAGCCGGGGCAACCTCCGCTTCGGCAACATCGGCGACGTCCTTGGCGAGCTCAAGATCAGCTGGGCTAGCAAGCATGGCTTCGATGATACGAGGCGTACCGCCCCGAGCTTCCTGCCATGCAACGAAAACGACTGCGGCTTCCTGAGGCGGCGCGCGCGTGGGGCCGCCCGCCTCGAAGCCCCACGCTCGGGCCAACGATCTCGTCGGCTTGGCGGCGCGGGGCCGGATGCCTCCGCCACGCTCAGCGAGTGAAATCGTAGGCGCGCGCGACCTCACCGATCAGCGAGCCGCCATCCGGACCGCGCGCGGCGCGAGCGTGCCACCGTCTTGCCATGAAGAAGATCGGCATCCTCGGATCTGGCAAGGTCGGCGAGGTCCTCGCCAATGGCTTTCTCGGCCACGGCTACGCCGTGATGCGCGGCTCGCGCGACCCCGGCAAGCTCGCCGCGTGGAAGGCCGCCGCCAAGGGCGACGCGCAGACCGGCACGTTCGCGGAGGCGGCCGCGTGGGCCGACATCGCGGTGCTCGCGGTCAAGGGCACCGGCGCCGAGCCCGCGGTGCGCGAGGCGGGCGCGGCCAACCTCGCCGGCAAGCTCGTGATCGACACGACCAACCCGATCGCCGATGCGCCGCCGAAGAACGGCGCGCTCAGCTACTTCACGGGAGCGAACGAGTCCTTGATCGGCCGGCTGCAGGCCCTGGCGCCCGAGGCGCGCTTCGTCAAGGCGTGGAACAGCGTCGGCAATACGGTCATGGTGAACCCCAAGCTGGGCGCCACGCCGTCGATGTTCATCTGCGGCGCGGATGCGGGCGCCAAGCAGCAGGCGGCCGAGATCCTCACCCAGTTCGGCTGGGAGGCGGTCGACGTCGGTGGCATCGAGATGGGCTACGCCGTCGAGGCGCTGTGCATCCTGTGGTGCTCGCCGGGCTTTCTGCACAACGACTGGGTCCACGCGCTCAAGGTCCTGCACCCGGCGAGCTGACGCGGCCGGCTCGGGATAGACTCGGGCGTGGTCCGGACGCTCGTGCTGATCGCGCTGGTCGCGTGCTCGTCGGAGCCCGCGCACCCCGATGCGCCCGCGTCGGCGTGGAGCATGGGGCCGGCGATGCCGCGGCGCGCGCTCGATGCCGCGGTCGCGAGCGCGGGTCAGCGCGTGGTCGTCGTCGGCGGCTTCGACGGCGCCGAGGTCACGACGCGGGTCGATGCCTTCGATCCCGTCGACGACCGCTGGGTGTCGCTCGCGGATGCGCCGGTCGCGTGGACGAGCGGCAACCTCGGCGCGGTCGGCGGCATGCTGTACCTGCTCGGCGGCCTCGAAGGTCCCGCCGGCCAGGCGCGCGGCGACGCGTTCGCGCTCGATGTCCTCGGCCAGCGCTGGGAAACGCTGACGCCGATGGACGCGCCGGATGCCCGGGGCGCGGCGGGCGTGGCGACCGGACCGGGGCACGTGTACCTGCTCGGCGGCGTGTCCTCGGGACCGCTCGCGAGCTGCCTCGTGTACGACGTCGCCGCGGCGCGCTGGGACCGGCTGCCCGATCTGCCGGCGCCGCGCGCGCACCCGGCCGTGATGCGGCGGGCCGACGGCACGCTGATCGTCGCCGGCGGCTTCGAGAGCGCCGATGCCTCCGAGCCGCGCAGCGATGTGTGGGCGCTCCCGCTGCTGGCGACCGCCTGGGAGGTCCGCCGCGCCCCCGAGCGCGTCGCGCGCGGCGACTGCGCGTACGGCGTGGTGCTGAGCCAGCTGATCTGCGCCGGGGGCCAGGGCGATCCGTCGGCCGGCACGCTCGTCGAGAGCTACGATCCGTACCTCGACGCGTGGACCGAGGGCGAGGCGATGCCGGCGCCGCGCGCGGGTACCCCCGGCGCTGCGCTCGGTACCCGGCTGTTCGTGCCGGGCGGCGCCGATGCGCTCGCCGCCACACCGACCGACACGCTCTACATCTACGCGCCGCTCGACACCGCGCCGCGGTGAGCTGTGTGCCTGGGCGCTCGCGGCGCCGCGGTGAGATGACTCTGCGAATATGCCGGGCGCGCCGCGGTGGCGTCACGCTGTGATCGCGGGGCGTTTTAACCAGCGCAGTACTCCGCGCGTCTCGCCGGGGTCGTCCGCACAGGAGCCGCGATGCGAAATCCATGGAAGCTGACCTCGTTTGCTTTGATCGCCTTCATCGCCGCCGCGCTCGGCCGCGGGGCCGTGATGCCCGCGTCCGCCGAGGGGCAACCCAAGATGCGCCAGGCGCTCGAGGAGCTTCGCGCCGCGGCGTCGAGCCTGGAGGCCGCAGACCGTGACAAGGGCGGCCACCGCGCCAAGGCCCTCGAGCTGACCCGTGCCGCGATCGGCCAGGTCGAGGCGGGCATGAAGTTCGACAATCGCCACTGACACCGCGGAGGTTCTGGTCGCGTTGGTACTCGGCGATGACGGGATCTCAGCGTCGAGTACCAGCGCGGCGCTTTGCAGCGAGCGCGCGGCGTTTGCAGCCAACGGTGGCGAGCGCTTCGTCAGCGTGCCAGTCGGCCGCTACATTGGTCGCAATGGCCGCCAGCAGGACTGCCCAGTACGTCGCACTGTATCGCGCGATGGAGACCTACGAGCGGCGGCGCCCGCCGCTGTTTCGCGATCCGTTCGCCCGGCGGTTTCTCGATCGGCCGCTCGCGCTCGCGGTGTCGGCGTCGCGCGCGCCGGGGTTGCGCAACCTGCTCGAGCGCTACGCCGATCATCGAGCGCCGGGCGCGCGGACGTCGGCGATCGCGCGCACCGCGTATATCGATGATGCGGTGCGCACCGCGGTCGCCGCCGGCATCGACCAGATCGTCATCCTCGGCGCCGGGTTCGATTGCCGCGCGCACCGCATGTCCGAGCTCGGCGGCGTCTCGCTGTTCGAGGTCGATCGCGCCGAGACCCAGGCGGCCAAGCGCGCGCTTGTGCCGGAGGGCTCGCCGGTGCGCTACGTCGCCGTCGACTTCTTGCGCGACGACGTGGACGAGAAGCTCGCCGCGGCCGGCTGGCAGCGGGGCCGGCGCAGCCTGTTCGTCTGGGAAGGCGTGACCAACTACCTGACCGAGGAGGCCGTGGCCAAGGTCCTGCGCTGGTTCGCGACCGCGGCGCCGGGCAGCGCGGTGATCTTCACCTACGTGCACGGTGGGCTGCTCGACGGCACGGTGTCGTTCCTCGGCGGCGCGCTGATACGCGAGAACGTGCAGCGCATGGGCGAGCCCTGGACCTTCGGGCTTCACCCCGCGCAGGTCGGCGACTTCGTGACGCGCGCGGGGCTGCGCCTGCGCGAGGACCTGGGCGCCGATGACTACCGCCGGCGCTATCTGGGGGATGCACCGATGACGGGCTACGCGTTCTACCGGCTGGCCGTGGCCGACGTCCCCGCCGCCGAGCGCGCCTGACCGATCTTGCGTTCACGCGCGTGAGTTGGCGGTACAGTCAAAGCCATGGCCTGCCCGCACTGCGCGATCGAGGAGAACCTCCTGGCGTCAGGGTGGTGCCGAGACTGCGAGCGCGCGTTCGGCATCTGGGGCCGCCGCTATGCGACCGATATCGTGTCGACCGTTCTGGTCGGCATGGTGGTCGTGCTGGTCGGCGGCATGGGGCTACCGCTGCTCGGCTTTGGCTGGCTGGCGTCGGCGAGCAGCATCTTCGTGTCGTTCGGCGCCATGGTCGGGCTCTACCAGTTCCATGATCGGCGGCGCCGTCGGCAGTTCCTGCACTCGCGGCTGCCGCGCGCCTATCTGACGAGCCGGACCTGAAAGGTTTGACGATGCTGGGGATTCCGATCGCGTTCGCGGTGTTCGGGTGGGGGGAGTGGGCGACGCACAAGTACCTGCTGCACGGCGCAGGGCGCGATCGAACGAGCCGGTTCTCGTTCCACTACCACGACCACCATCAAGCGGTGCGCCGCAACGGGGGCTATGACCCGGCCTACGAGGGCCCGGTATGGAGCACGACCACGCAGGCGCGCGAAGCGGTCGGGCTCTCGCTCGTCGCGCTCGCGCACGCGCCGCTGTTTCCGATCGCGCCGTTCTACACCGCGACCGTCTGGTACTGCCTCTACCGCTATCGACGCGATCACCGCCGCGCCCACCTCGATCCCCGCTGGGCGCGCGATCACCTGCCCTGGCACTACGACCATCACATGGGCGACCAGGACAAGAACTTCGGCGTGTCGTGGTCGTGGTTCGATGTGCTCGTCGGGACGCGCGAGATCTTCGTCGGCACCGAGCGCGAGCGGGCGGGTTTAGCCAAGCACGCGGCGCGCGCCCACACCGCATCGGCGGGTGCCGCGCTGCGCGCCCAGCGGCGCAATCCGCTGCGCAAGCTGCTCGCGGCCGCCCGCGCCGCCTAGTCAGCTCGTGCTCAGCCCACGCTGCCGGTGGGCGGGGGCGACGCGATGGTCTGGGCGATCGCGGCTTCCGACGTCGCGGCGAGCGGGCGCTCTGCGGTGCGGCCGGGCATGATCATCTGGACCTCGCTCGTCGAGAGCTGGGGCGGCGCGACCTCGGCCGCATAGCCGCGCCACCACGCATGGGCGTGCTCGGCGGTCCAGGCCTGCTCGTCGGGGATCGCGATCGCGCGCAGCAGGTGCGCCAGGGCGCGCGCGTCGGCGGGGCGGTCCGCGGCGTCCTTGGCGAGGCAGGCGGTGATCGCGGCCTCGAGCGCGGGCGGACACCAGCCCGGCATGCTCGCGGCCAGGCTCGGCACCACGTCGTGGATGTGGCGATGGAGGATCCGGGCGTCGGGCTCGCGCGGGAACAGCTCGTGGCCGGTGAGCAGCCACCACGCGCAGCAGCCCAGGGCGTACAGATCCGCGCGGCCGTCGAGCGGCATGCCCAGGATCTGCTCGGGCGGCATGAAGCCGGGCGTGCCCAGCATCGCCCCGATCTGCGTCAGCCGCGGTGTGCCGTCGATCGACTCCGCACTCCCTCCGGGAGTGCTGCGCGCCCCGGCAGAGCCGGTGCTTGCGATCGACTCAGCACTCCTTCCGGGAGTGCTGCGCGCCCCGGCAGAGCCGGTGCTTGCGATCGACTCCGCACTCCCTCCGGGAGTGCTGCGCGCCCCGGCAGAGCCGGTGCTTGCGATCGGCGGCGGGTTGCCGGTGCGGCGGTGGCTCGCGGGGCTGGGCGTTGTGCGGCCGGCGCCCGGGTGGCCGGCGCTCGCATAGGCCGCGTGCCCGTCGTCGGTCGATGGCTCACCGGCGGTCTGCACGATGCCGAAGTCGAGCAGCTTGACGACGTCGACCTCGTCGGCAGCGCGGCAGATGAACAGGTTGGGCGGCTTGATGTCGCGGTGCAGAAGGCCGGCGTCGTGGGCCTCGGCGAGCGAGGCGCAGGCCTGCACGAGCAGCGGGATGACACGCGCCGCGGGCTGCGCGCCGTAACGCTGAACGAGCGACTCGAGGTCGAGCCCGTCGAGCAGCTCCATCACGTAGTAGAACACGCCGAGCTCGGTGACTCCGTAATCGAAGATCGCGATGGTGTGGCGCGAGCGCATCGATGCCAGGGTCTGCGCCTCGCGGCGAAACCGCTCGTGGATCTCGTCGATCGAGCGCGGATCGCGCAACGCCTCGGGGCGGATCAGCTTGATCGCGGCCGAGCGCGCGAGCAGGCGGTGCTCGGCGCGCCACACCTCGCCCATGCCGCCGGCGCCGAGCCGCGCGACCAGGCGATAGCTGCCGAGCTCGCGGGCGCGGGCCTCGGCGGTGCGGGCTTCGGCGCGCGAGCGCGCGACCTGACGCCGCATGCGGACCAGGTTCCACGCGAGGACGATCGCGAGGCCGAAGGCGACCGCCAGCGCGCCCGCGCTCGCGATCGCGCTCGACCGCTCGAGGTCGTGGGTCGGCCCGAGCAGCGTGCGGATCGGGACCACGGTCGCGACGTACCAGTCGAGTGGCACGGCCACGCCCGCGCGGCGCCCGCCGATCGGCGCGACCGCGGCCAGGTACCCACCGTCGCTCGCCGCGAGCTCCGAGAGCCGGAGCGCCGTCGGCTGGGGCTGCGCGAACAGCGCCTCGATCGCCGGATCGCGCAGGTCCTCGTGGCGCAGCAGCTTGTCGCCCGCGGGCAACGCGAGCTTGTCGGCGGCCGGATACGCGAGGATCGTCCCATCGCGCGTGTAGACCAGCGTACGCGCCTGCTCGAGGACCGGCCGCGCGACGTACTGCGAGAGCGCGCCGACATCGAAGTCGACCGTGAGCACCGCGGCGAGCGTGCGTCCGGAGGTCGCGGGCGTGCCATCGCCGGCGCCCGCGGACTCGACATAGACGGGCTCGGTGCAGGTGATGCCGGTCTCGTGCGTCGCGAAGAACGTGTAGGCCTCGGTCCAGGTCCGCGCGCGGCTCTTCTCGGCGAGCTGGTAGAACGCGCGGTGGCGCGGGTCGTAGTCGGTGGTCTCGCGGCGCAGCGGCTTGAGCGCACCGCCCTCGACGGCGAACCGCCGGACATCGGTGCCGCCACCGGCGCCGGCGCCGAGGCGGCTCTCCTGCACGGCGACGCGCGCGCCGTCGAGGTAGGCGCCGCGGAACGTGCCGTCGGGAAAGCTGATGCTCGCGTAGGCGACGCCGGGCCGCCCGACCACGAGGTCGTGGATGCGAACGAGCACGTCGTCGGTGAGGCGCGCCGGATCGGCGAGGGTGCGCAGCCGCTCGAGCACCGGGCCGGCCTGGTCGAGCGCGAACGCGACGTCGGAGGTCACGCTCGACGCCTGCGTGGTGAGCTGGCGGCGCGCCATCTGGTCGGACGCCGAGCGCGTGGCGTTGCGACCGACGAGCAGGATGCCCACGCCGACCGCGACGACGAGCGCGGGGATGGTGATCAGCACGCCGATCGGCGACGCGAGCCGGCGGGCGAACCCACGGTCCTGGTTTCCGTCGGGCGTCGCGTCGGACGGTGCGCCGGATCGCGAGTCGCGCGTCGCGCCGTGCCCGGCATCGTGCGCTGCGCCGGGACGCGAGGTGGACCCTGCGATGGTCTGCGCGTCGTGCGCCGCTGGCCTTTCGACCGTCACGCGTGCACCGTACGCGGCCTGCGCCCGCGCGCGTCCTCCGCCCCGGCGGCAGCGATGGGAAACCCCACAGCGGGTGGTGCCACGGCGTCGGACGCGCAGCACGGCGCACGCGTCAACTCCGCGAGATTGCCGCGCATCTCCTCGATGGCAAGCCTCCAGCCGCCCACGCCCGCATCGTAGTGTAGGAACCCGAGACAATCACGGCCGGCGGTGGTGGTTCTCGCGACGATCGCGGCCGAGTCGTTTCCCGGGCTTGGACCGGCGGCGGCTGGCACGCGCCGTGGACGTGGTCAGGTCATGCACGCACGGCTCGTTGCGCTCTCGGCTCTCTCGCTCCCGCTCGCGTTCGGCTCCCTCGCCCACGC
>DATIPJ010000038.1:0-6180 GCA_035472155.1 Kofleriaceae bacterium | reverse complement strand
ATTGCGTCGATCGTTCGCTGGGGACGATGACGTGAACGGGGTGAATGGCTCGTGACACGACCGCCGAGGCTGCGCCATGAGGCCGGAGCCGCCGCTGGGTCAGCTCGGCCGGCCCCCGGTGCGGCAGAGCACTCCGCTGCCGGTCACTCCGGATCCACCGCAGCCCGAGCGCAGCGCGCTGCGCCGCGGCCTGCGCGGCGCGATGTTCGACAACGTCGGCCTGAAGTTCCTGTCGATGGTGCTCGCGGTCACCGTGTTCCTGCTGGTCAACACCGACAAGGACCGCGAGATCACCGTGCACGTCGGCGTGTCCTACCTGCTGCCCGAGGACAAGGTCCTGGTGTCCGACCGGCTGGACGAAGTGCGCGTGACGCTCAAGGGCTCGTGGCGCCGGCTGCGCAAGTTCGACGAGCGCGAGATCGATCGCATCAGCCTCGACCTGCGGCACGCGTCGAGCGGCGAGATGGCGCTCTCGAGCGACATGATCCACATGCCGTCGGGCGTCACCGTCACGTCGATCAATCCGCGCGCGGTCCACATCGCGTTCCAGAAGCGGGTCGACAAGGTGGTCGAGGTCTCGCCCCAGGTCACCGGGCGGCCGCAGCACGGCTACTTCGTCGCCGAGATCAAGACCGTGCCGGCGACGGTCAAGCTGCGCGGCGCCGAGGGCACGCTCGCCGCGCTGCCTGCGATCCGCACGCGCGAGATCAGCCTCGAGGGCCGCACCGAGCCGTTCACCGCCGAGACCGAGACCGTCCCCCCCGAGGGGGTGGATGTCGTGGGCACGGCGCAGGTCTCCGTACAGATCCGGATCGACGAGGAGCTCGTCACGCGCAAGCTGCCTGGCCTCACGGTCTCGCTCAAGGGAGATGGCGATCCGGCGCGCTGGCACGTCGCGCCGCAGCAAGTCGACGTCACGCTGACCGGCGCGCTGCTCGCCGTCGAGAAAGCGCGCACCACGCTCACCCCGGTCGTACGCATCACGCCCGATCTCAAGCCGCGTGAGGCCGAGGTCACGATCGAGGGCTTGCCGCCGGGCATCGGCGTCAAGATTTCACCAGAGCACGTGAAGCTCGCGCCACTCAAGCAACCACTCGTGCCGCCCGCATCGCCGCCGTCGACGCCCGCGCGACCCATTCAGCGTTCACCCTAGCCGGCACGCGTCGTGCAACCACAGCGGCAATGACCAACGGTCGTAAACTGTTCGGCACCGACGGCGTTCGCGGCGTCGCGAACCTCGAGCCGATGACCAGCGCCACCGTGATGCGGCTCGGCATGGCGATCGCGGCGCGGCTGCGCCAGCCGGGTCGACACACGCGCATCGCGATCGGCAAGGACACGCGCCTATCGGGCTACATGTTCGAATCCGCGCTGGCGTCCGGCATCGTCGCGATGGGCGCCGACGTCTGGCTCACGGGACCGCTGCCCACGCCCGGCATCGCGTTCATCACGTCGTCGATGCGTTGCGACGCGGGCGTCGTGATCTCGGCGTCGCACAACCCGTTCGAGGACAACGGCATCAAGCTGTTCGCGCGCGACGGCTACAAGCTGCCCGATCACGTCGAAGCGGAGATCGAGGCGATGATGCTCTCGTCCGAGCTCGAAGGGCAGCGCGCGGCGCCGTCGGACGTCGGCTACAGCCGCAAGATCGAGGACGCGCGCGGCCGCTACGTCGTGTACTGCAAGTCCACGTTCCCCAGCGAGCTCACACTCGACGGGCTGCACGTCGTGGTCGACGGCGCCAACGGCGCGGCCTACCGCGTGGGCCCGGCGGTGTTCGAGGAGCTCGGCGCCAAGGTCACCGCGATCCACACCAAGCCCGACGGCAAGAACATCAACGCCGGCGCGGGCGCGCTCCACCCCACCCTCATGTGCGAGGTGGTTCGCAACCACGAGGCGCACATCGGCATCGCGCTCGACGGCGACGCCGACCGCGTCGTCCTGTGCGACGAGCACGGCAACGTGGTCGACGGCGATGCGGTCATGGCGCTGTGCGCGACGCGCATGATCAAGGAGCGCACGCTCGCCAAGTCGACGCTCGTCGCCACGGTGATGTCCAACATCGGCCTCGAGCGCGCGGTGCGCGGCGCGGGCGGCTCGGTGGTGCGCACGCAGGTCGGCGACCGCTACGTCGTCGAGGAGATGCGCAAGCACGGCTATAACCTGGGCGGCGAGCAGTCGGGGCACCTGGTGTTCCTCGACCACGCCACCACAGGCGATGGGATCGTCGCGGCGCTGCGCGTGCTCGCGATCATGGCGCGCGAGGGTCGGCCGCTCTCCGAGCTGGCGACCGTCATGACCCGCACGCCGCAGGTGCTGATCAACACGGCGGTCGATCGCAAGATCCCGCTCGAGCAGCTGCCCGACGTGCAGAAGATGATCGCCGACATCGAGCGCCAGCTCGGCGAGGACGGCCGCGTGCTCGTGCGCTACAGCGGCACCGAGGCCAAGGCGCGCGTCATGATCGAGGGCATCGACGAGAGCCGCATCAAGCTGTGGGCCGAGGATCTCGCCGGCGCCCTCGCCAAGGGCTGCCGCATCTAGCTGCGAGCCCGCGCTACGGGTTCGTCGTCGTGTGCGTGGTCAAGCAAACCATGCGCAGCGACGGGCAGACGCATGTGAACTGAGTGACCATGATCGCGCCGGCGACCTCCTGCAGGTCGATCTGGCGCAGGGTGCGAACCGTTTCCTTGCGAAGCGCGAGCTTCTGACTCCGTTGCTTGTTCATGAGACCTCCTGGGTTCGTCGAGCCGACCGTCGGCCCGGCTGGGTTCTACGATCCGGATCGACGCGCGGCCACGCGAGCGATGCTCGCCCGAGGCGGCGGTCACGCATCGCGGATCTTTTGCCTCGAACCCGTGCAGGGAAGCGCGTGAGCGGCGCTCGATGGTACTGTCTCGGGCGATGAGACCGGTGGTGACGGCTGCCGAGATGCGAGAGCTCGATCGCGCAACGATCGAGGAAGTGGGCCTCTCGGCCGCGATCCTGATGGAGACCGCGGGGCGCGCCGTCGCCGACGCTGCGCTGCGCATGCTCGGCGCCGAGCGCGGGCACGTCGCCGTGGTGTGCGGCCCGGGCAACAACGGCGGCGATGGCTTCGTCGCGGCGCGCGTGCTGCGCGATCGCGGCATCGACGCGGTGGTCTACCTCGCCGCCGAGCGCACCGCCGTGCGGGGCGATGCGCGGCTGCACCTCGAGGTGTTCGAGCGCAGCGGCGGCATCGTGCGCCTGCTCGCCACGGCGGCGCAGCTCGCGACGCTCGATGCGCGCATCATCGACGCAGCGCTCGTGATCGACGCTCTGTTCGGCGTGGGCCTGGCGCGGCCGATCGAGGGCCACCTGGCCGAGGTCGTCACGATGATGCTGATGGCCGAGCGCGTGCTCGCGGTCGATATCCCGTCGGGGCTCGACGCTGATACCGGCCGCAGCATGGGCGTCGCGGTGATCGCCGCGCGCACCGTCACCATGGCCGCGCTCAAGGTCGCGCTGGTCAGCGCGCCGGGCTTCGCGCGCTGCGGCGAGATCGAGGTCGCCGAGATCGGGATCCCGGACGCGCTGATCGCCGCGTCGAGCATTCGCGCGGGCCTGGTCGAGGCCGCCGATGTCGCGCGCTGGCTGCCGGTCCCGCGGCTGGTCGACCACAAGGGCCGCCGCGGGCACATCCTCGTCGTCGGGGGCGCGCCGGGGATGCGCGGCGCCGGGCGGCTCGCCGCGACCGCTGCGCTGCGCGCCGGAGCGGGCCTGTGCACGCTCGCCGGCGAGGGCGAGCCATCGGCGCCCGACTCGATCATGACGCGCTCGCTCGATGGCCGCGAGCTCGGCGCGCTGCTCGGCGGCAAGGCGGCGATGGTGATCGGCCCGGGGCTGGGCGATGCGCCCGCGTCGGTCGCGCGCGTGCGCGAGGTGCTCGCCGCCGGTGTGCCCGCCGTGCTCGACGCCGATGCGCTCAATGGGCTGGCCAGCGACCCCACGGTGATCGCCGCCGCCGCCGGCCCGGTCGTGATCACGCCGCACCCGGGCGAGGCCTCGCGCCTGCTCGGCATCTCGACCGCAGACGTCGAGGCCGATCGGCTGGCCGCGGCGCGGGCGCTGGCGGCGAAAACCCGCGCGGTCGTCGTGCTCAAGGGCGCGCGAACGATCGTCTGCGACGGCGCCAGCGACGACCAGTGCTCGATCAACCCGACCGGCGGCCCCTCGCTCGCCACCGGCGGCAGCGGCGATGTCCTCGCCGGGACGATCGGCGCGCTCCTCGCGCAAGGTCTCTCCGCGGTCAACGCCGCGCGCGCGGGCGTCTTCGTGCACGGCGCCGCCGGCGATGCGCTGGCCCAGATCCACGGCGACCGCGGCGTCGTGTCGTCGGATCTTCCGGACGCGATCGCAAGCGCGATCCGCGCGCTGTCCGGCTCGCCGGGCAGCCGGCGGTAAGGAGCGCAGACGCACCGGCCGCTCCGCGGGTCTATCGCCATCCGCGGCGTTGACGTTGTTGCGCGATCCCGTGGGCGCTTTGAGACGCACATCGTGTCCGTGCAACCTCGGGCCGAAAAACACACCGGGAATCTCGATGGTTGCGCATGGCACGACCAGTGCTTTTGTGGTCCGCCATGTCGCGAACCCCGATGAGCTCGACCCGGTCAGGCGTTCCTTCCAGCTCCCGCATCGTGCGCAAGCCCACGGCGGCGCCGCGGTCGCTGAGGGCGGTGGGGCAGAGCCATCGTGGCCATCGATCGTTCGAGGACGCGTGCCTGCCGCACCAGCCGGAGCTGTTCGGGGTCGCGATGCGGATCTGCCGCGACCCGGACACGGCCAAGGACCTGGTGCAGGAGACGCTCCTGCGCGCGATGTGCGCGTGGGACAGCTTTCAGCCCGGATCGAACCTGCGCGCGTGGCTGTTCCGCATCCTCACCAATGCGTTCATCAATGGCTATCGCAAGCGCCGCCGGCACCAGCGGTTCGCGACCGAGCGCCCTGGCGATGCGCTGTCGGCGCTCTACGGCCGCGATCACGACTGCACCGACGACCTCGAGCAACTGCTCTACGGTGACGAGCTGTGCGACGAGGTCAAGACGGCCCTCGGCCGGCTCGGGCCTGAATATCGCGATGTCGTCGAGCGCGCCGACCTGCGCGGCGAGAAGTACAAGGACATCGCCGATGCGCTCGAGGTGCCGATCGGCACCGTGATGTCGCGCTTGTTCCGCGCGCGGCGCGTGCTCGAGGACGAGCTCGCCGACTTTGCCGCCAAGGACTACGGCATCAAGCGCGCCGCCTGAGCGCGCCTATCGCGACGACGCGTTCGGCGGCGGAGGAGGAGGCGTCGCGGGCGGAGGAGGCGGCGCCGTTGCGGGTGGCGGCGGCGGTTGTGCGCCGGGCGGAGCCAGCGGGGCCTCCGGTGTCGTCGGGCCCGGTGGATACGGCTGCTGCGGAGGAGCGTACGGGCCTTGCGGAGGAGCGTACGGTCCTTGCGAGGGAGCGTACGGTCCTTGCGGCGGCGCGTAGGGCCCTTGCGGCGGCGCGTAGGGCCCTTGCGGCGGATATGGTTGCTGCGGCGGCCAGGTCTGCGGCTGGCCGTAGTTGCGCTGGGCGCGCGCCAGCGCGAGCTCCTTGGCGTCGCGGCATGCGGCGGTGCGCGAGTAGCCGTAGTACGCGGCGCCGGCACCGAGGAGGGCGCCCACGGCATAGAGCGGGATCGCGGTGCTGCGCGCGATCGGCGGGTCGCCGTCGTAGTTCTCGGCCCAGCGATCGTCGCTGACCGAGGCTGCGTAGATGACGTTGAGGCTCTGCAGGACGGTGAAGATGGTATCGAGCACCGGCGCGACGCGGCTCTCGGTGCAGCTGACGTACGGCAGCTGCTCGTGATTGGCCGGCGGCCCGCTGACGAACACGAAGGAACAACCCGAGAGCAGAACCAACGCCAGCACGATCCGCCGCATCGATTGCCTATACCATCACTGGCGCATCATGGGCAGTTGGTCTCGCCGGCGATCCATCGCGTCGCGAGGTCGATCACGAGAGGATCGGTGGCCAGGGTCGCGAGCGGCGGCATCCCGGGACGCGCGCTGATCCGCTGCACCAGGACCGACGACGCCGGGTCGCCCGCCACGACCTCGGCATCGGGCCCGCACAGCATCGTCTTGTCGAGCGGCGTCTCCCAGCGGAGGTCGCGGGTCGGCCGCTCGCCGGTCG
>DATIPJ010000037.1:0-4555 GCA_035472155.1 Kofleriaceae bacterium | reverse complement strand
GTGATCTTTCGCGACGGGGGATCCCGGATCCTGGTCCACAACCGCGGCGATCTGGCCGCGCGCATGCCGGACATCAGCGAGATCCCGATCCCGCGCGAGAGCAAGAAGAAGAAGCGTGCCAAGAAGCCGGAGCCCGCGTCGGCGCCGGTGCCGGCCCGCAGCAAGGCCGAGGTCGAGGCCGCGGTCCAGCGCGCCCGCGCCGCCGCCCAGCTCCGCATGGACGAAGCGCAGAAGTCCGTCGACGAGCGCCAGAAGAAGGCCAAGGCCGACGTCAAGAAGCCGGCCAAGCCGGCCAAGGCCGCGGCCCCTCCGCCGGCCCCCGCCAAGGCGGCAGCGGCTCCCGCCGCCAAGCCGTCCAAGGCCGCAGCGAAGGAGGCCAAGCCGGCCAAGGAGGCCAAGCCGGCCAAGGAGGCCAAGCCTGCGAAGGAGGCCAAGCCCGCGGCGAAGAAGGCTGCCAAGCCGGCGAAGGCTGCCAAGCCGGCGAAGGCTGCCAAGCCGGCCGCCAAGAAGGCTGCCAAGCCCGCCGCGAAGAAGGCTGCCAAGCCGTCCAAGCCCGCCAAGAAGGGCAAGAAGAAGTAGGCCCAGCGCCCGTCGAGCCCAGCGCGGCGTCAACGGGCAGGATCACGATTCACGGTATCGTTCCCGTGCACGTGCACGTGCACGATCACGTCAACGTCAACGTTCGGTCACCCGCGCGGGGGCGGATCGGCGTCGCGGCGCAGGTGCCCGCGGAAGGGCAAGAGGACCGTGAACTCGGTGAAGACGTCGGGTTGGGAGTCGACCGTGATCAGGCCGCCGTGCAGCTCGATGAGGCCGCGGGCGATGTAAAGGCCCAGGCCCGCCGAGTCGGGGCCGGCGGAGGTGTGATGCTTGGCCGGCTGGGCGTGGAGGAACGGATCGAAGATGCGCTGGCGATCCTCCTCGGCGATGCCGATGCCGTTGTCGCGCACGCGCAGGCGGGCCCAGCCGCCCGGGTAGCGCTCGCTGGGCGCCTCGTCGACGTCGATGACAATCTCGCCCTGCTCGGGGGTGTACCGGATCGCGTTGGACACCAGGTTGACCGCGATCTGGTGCAGCTTGTCGCGATCGGCGTCGATCTGTTCGACCGGCTCGATGTGCGTCGCGACGTGGAGCTCGCGCGCGCGCGCGAGCGGCAACAGCTCGGTGACCACGTCGCTCACCACCTCGCCCAGGTCGACCGGCTCGCGCTTGAGCCGCATCTTGCCGGCCTCGATGCGCGAGACGTCGAGCATGTCGTCGACCAGGCGCTTGAGGCGATGCGCATTGCGCCGGACCGAGCTCATCGGGCGCTCGAGCAGCGGCGGCAGCTCGCCGAACCGGCCCTCGGAGAACAGGTCGAGGTAGCCCACGATGCTGGTCAGCGGCGTGCGCAGCTCGTGGGCGGCGATCGAGATGAACTCGGTCTTGATCTTGGCCTGGCGCTCGAGCTCGTTGTTCTTGGTGCGGAGCTCGCGCTCCGATTCGTCGAGCGCGCGCGTCCGCTGGCGCACGATCTGGTCGAGGTTGGCGCGCAGCGCGCGAAACTCGGCGCGCGCGTCCTCGACCTCGCGCGTGCGCTCCTCGAGCACGTGGCCCATCCGCACCGCGGCGTCGAACAGCTCGGTCTGCGTCGGCGGCATCGTGCCGGTGCGCTCGAGCCGTGCGATCAGGACGTCGATCGTGCGCTGCGCCGCCGCGAGCTCGTCCTCGAGCTCGGTGATGCGGTCCGCATCGGTCATCGGCCGGTTGGTCATGGTTTTGGGGCCCCGATCGCGAGACCGGTCAACGTATGGTTCAACAGCAACATGCCAGACTGCTCGCCCAGTGTCTGGAATCCTACGGTGGGATAGGCCCCGTATACAGCAGACAGATCGGGTGTCGTCCCGCGCGTCGCGGCTTCGGTGTGCCGTCCCATGCAGGAGAATGCCAGGAATGCCGCCATGGTTCCCCCCACGCGCTCGGCCGCCGTGGCCAGGTCACGCGTCGTGATCCGGATCATGTCGCCCGGCCGCATGATGTGCAGGATGTGCCCGGTCTCGACCGCGCTCGCGAGCAGCAGGCGATCGCCCGCGACGCGGTGCAGCGACCGCACGTACGGCACACCGTCGATGTAGCGCGCGAACGAGTGGGTCGGCCGCGGCTCGTCGAGCACCTCGCCGATCGTGGCCACCAGCCGGCGCAGGCGCGGCGCCGCCGGCTGGCCGTCGAGCTCGTCGATCACGCGCCCGCTCGCCGCCGTCACCACGGTGCGCAGCTCGGTGGTGACCAGATGCGACGAGGTCACCGCGTGGAACGGCTGCTCGCTGTCGAGCACGACCACGATGCCGGCGTCGGACAGCACCTCGCCGTTCGCCCAGACGTAGGTCCTGCGATCCTCGTCGAGGTTCGTCGACGCCGCGCCGCCGATGAACCGGATCTTGGGCGCGCTCGCCGCCGAGCCGATGCAGAACGCCTCCTCGCAGTCGCAGCAGCCGTCGACCAGCGTGATCGCGACGTGGCGACCCGGATCGAGCGCCTCGGTGGTGGTGCCGAGCGCGACCGCGGCGCGGTGCACCGCCTCGCTGCTGCGCGCGAGCGCGGCCTTCGACAGCTCGGACGCGATGCCGACGCCGACCCGCACGCCCTCGCCGTAGAGCCCGAGCGCGACCGCGGCCGGCTCGTCGGTGGGCACGCAGCCCGGCCCGAGCGCTCCGATGGTCGTGCAGCCCACGACCGGCGCTCCGAGCGCGCGCTGGGTCCCGGCGAGCACGGCGGGATCGAGCCGGTGATCGGCGAACACGAACACGACCCGCAGCCCGGGCGCCGCCAGCCGGTCGACGAGCGCACGGGCGATCGGCTCGGCAGCTCCGCCGGTCGCAAGTGCCTGTACTGCGATCGGCGCCGCCACCACGCCACTATAACGCTAAACGCCGAAAACTTGCCCCCGCTCCGACGATGCCGCTTCGATAAGGCCATGGAGAAGACGTGCAGCGCATGCGGGCAGTCGTTTCGACCGGCCTTCGTGTTCCAGATCGCGGTCAACCCTGCCGGCGAGCGGAGCCACTTTTGTTCGCTCGATTGCAGGAAGGCGTACCTGGGCGCCGAGGCGTTCCGTGCCAAGCGCGCGCGCCGCGTCGCGATCCTCAACCAGAAGGGCGGTACCGGCAAGACCACCACCGCGGTCAACCTCGCGGCCGGCCTCGCAGAACGCGAGAACGACTGTCTGCTGATCGATACCGATGCACAGGGCAACGTCGGAGTGTCGCTCGGCGTCGCAGGTGAGCAATCGCTGTATCACGTGCTGGTCGATGGTGCCGATCCGTCCGACGCCAGCGTGCCGGTGCGCCAGCACCTCGACGTGATCACCTCGGATGCGACGCTCGCCGCCGCCGAGATCTGGCTCGCGCGCCAGAACCCCGATCTGCGATCGAAGGTGCTCACCAAGCGGCTCAACCAGATGCAGGTGTCGCGGCGCTACGACTACGTGATCATCGATTGCGGGCCATCGCTCAACCTCCTCAATCAGAACGCACTCTCGTACGCCGATGAAGTGATCATACCGGTGACATGCGACTACCTCGCGCTGGTCGGCGTGAAACAGGTACTCCGGACCATCAAGGACGTCGAGCGTCACCTGAATCATGCAGTGCGGGTGTCCGCCGTACTCCCGACGTTCTACGACGGGCGCACCCGACTCGCGCGCGAGGTGCTCGAGACCTTGCAGGGCCACTTCAAGCACAAGTGCCTCGAGCCGATCCGGCACAACACGCGGCTCGCCGAGGCTCCGAGCCACAAGAAGACGATCTTCGAGTACGCGCCGACCTCGCACGGCGCGGCGGATTACAACCGGGTGTGCGACTGGGTCCTCGCGACCACGACGCACACCGAAGCTCCGCTCCACGTCGAGGCGGAGGCAACGGCGGTCGCCTAGCGCGGGCCGAGAAGCGACAAAGCCCATGAAGGAAGAAAAGTTGATGGCCCACGATCCGCTGAGCGACGCCGACGCGATCCTCACCGAGGAATACTACGGGCGCCGCGCGCGCGTCGCCGAGCCGGCGCCCGGCCCGCGCCGCCGATCGCCGAACGGTCACCTCAAGCCGACGCACTACAAGGTGATCTGCATCTCGATGTACACGCGCGACATCGAGGAGCTCGAGGCCAAGGTCGCCGAGCTCAAGCGCCGCGGCTGGACCAAGGCGAGCAAGTCGCAGCTGATCCGGCTCGCGCTCGCGCAGATCGATCTCGACAAGCTGACCACCCCGCGCCAGTAACGGCACCCGCGGCGCGCGCTCAGAATGCGTACGCGATGCCGCCGGAGATCGTGTTGTTGAAATCCGCGCCCGAGCTGGTGCCCATTCCGGCGTGGCCGCGCATCGACGTCGCCGGCGCCATCCCGGAGAAGCTCTTCTTGGTGTACTCGAGGTCGTAGGTGAACTGGAGATCCATGTTCGGCTTCCAGCGATAGGTCAGGCTGGCGCCGACGAACACCGCCTTGGCGCTCGGCCCGGTGCCGTCCTCGAGGTTCTTGGTCTGCTCCACGCTCGCACCGACCAGGATGGCGTCGAGGCTGAACCGC
>DATIPJ010000036.1:0-7785 GCA_035472155.1 Kofleriaceae bacterium | reverse complement strand
GAAAGCCCGAAGGGCTGAGAAACCGGTCGGTCGTGACATGGTCGAGCACCGTCGCCGCCGGTGGACCTGTTGACCGACGGCAGCATCTTTCATGCGATCCGCGACGGGAAGCACCTGATGGTGCACCACCCGTTCGAGTCGTTCCAGCAGAGCGTCGAGCGGTTCCTGCGCGAGGCGTCGGATGACCCGAAGGTCCGCGCGATCAAGATGACGCTGTATCGCACGTCGAAGGACAGCGACGTCATCAAGCACCTGGTGCGCGCCGCGCGCAATGGCAAGCAGGTGGCGGTGGTGCTCGAGCTCAAGGCGCGGTTCGACGAGGAAGCGAACATCAAGTGGGCGACGCGCATGGAGCGCGCGGGGATCCACGTGACGTATGGCGTCGTGGGGCTCAAGACGCACACCAAGATCACACTGGTGGTGCGCAATGACTACGACGGGCTCCGGCGCTATGCGCACCTGGCGACTGGCAATTATCACGCGGGCACAGCGCGGCTCTATACCGATCTGGCGATGTTCACGTGCGACGACGCGATCGGGCGCGACCTGACGGAGCTATTCAATTACCTGACGACGGGCTACAAGCCGCGCCGCAAGTACCAGAAGATCCTGGTCGCGCCCAAGCAGCTCAAGCAGGCGCTGCTCGAGAAGATCGAGCGCGAGATCGCGATGCAGGGCAGCGGCGACCGCGGCCATATCCAGTGGAAGCTGAATGCGCTCGAGGACGTCGACATCGTGCGCGCGCTGTATCGCGCGTCGCAGCGCGGCGTGACGATCGATCTGATCGTGCGCGATACGTGCCGGCTGCGGCCCGGGCTCGACGGGGTGTCGAGCACGATCAAGGTCATCAGCATCATCGGCCGCTTCCTCGAGCACGAGCGGATCTACTACTTCCACAACGGCGGCCGGCCCGAGTACTACATCGGCTCGGCGGACGCGATGCAGCGCAACCTCGAGAAGCGCGTCGAGGTGCTGGTGCCGGTCGAAGACGTGCGGCTGCAGGCCGAGCTGCGGCACATCCTCGACACGCAGCTCAACGACCAGCGCGGCGCCTGGGACATGCAATCCGACGGCAGCTACGTGCAACGCGCCGGAATGGGCGCCAAGCACTGCCAGCAGCAGATGATCGAGCGCACCGAGCGCCGGCTCAAGGAAGCGACGCGGCTGCGCCGCCGCAAGGTGCAGTCGACCGCGCGCCGCAAGCGCTGATCAGCGGTCCGTACTCACGGCGGTGGGATCTGACAGATCGAGCCGTGCGGGCAGTAGTCGGGCGTGTGGCAGAAGAACGTGAGCGGTGAGCTCGGGGTCGCTCGGCACGAGCAGCAGAGCTGACTCGACAGACAGACGTGGCCGCCGCACGTGAGGTTGGCGGATGCGTCGTCGTCGATCGGTGCGAGCGCCGCGGCACCGAGTACCTCGGGCGCCTGCTCGGTGGCATCGGTCGCCGCGGGCGCGTCGAGCGCACGCGCACTGCCCGTGGTCGCGTAGAGCACGCAGAGCAAAACAACTGGCAGCAACAGCTTGGTGATCCGTCGCATGAACCCTCCTGTCATCGCGTCCTCGCCGCCAGCCGCGAAGCTACGCAGCGCACCTGCGGCACCGTGCGAGCGGCGAGACGCGTCTGTCGGCTAGACGCAGGCGCGCGGCGTTCTTCTGGCGAACGGCCCGTCGATCCGCCGCTTCACGACGGCTTAATGCCGCGACCTCCGCGCACGCACGCGGACCCAATCGGGACCCGTGCCAGGCCGACCGCTTCGGGTCCGCCGCGCCGGAAGGGGTGCTACAGCGACGAGCAGGCCACGTCGCCGCCCGAGTGGACCTCGATCTTGAGCTTCTGGCCGTCGGTGTACTTGCGCCACACGGCATCGCTCACATCGCAGGTGCCGTGGCCCGCGAACTCGAGCGTGAGGGTCTCCGTGCGCCTGCCCTGGCGCCGCGCGCCGAGGAACGCCTGCGCGTCGCCGGGCGGGACATTCGTCGGCCACGCCGGATTGAGGCCTGCAGCGCCGGCCTTGACCTCCTGGACGGGCTTCCAGCCCCGCATCGCGAAGCGGCACCAGCTGTCCATGACCGGCTCGGAGCGGTACTTGGGCTGGCACTTCTTGACCTGCTCGAAGGTGCCGTCCTTCTTGTCGCGGCGCTCGGTCTTGCAGTCCTCGCCGTCGGGGACCTGCTTGGTCCCGTGCTGGCGCTCGGTGCAGACGGGGACGCCTGCTCCCGCGGGCACCTCGTTGCGCCACGCCTCCTCCTGGCGATCGTTGAACTCCTCGATCGCGACGACGCGCTGCCAGCGGTGGCCGCTGACGGTGACGGTGGCCGACTGCGTGCGGATGCACCGCCACCAGATCGCGACCGCGACGAGCGCGAGGATGAGGACGATGAACGGCCAGATCTTGCGCCGGCCGCGCGGCTTGGCCTGGACGGGCCGGGGCGCGGGTCCCTCGGTGATGCCGCGGACCTCGGCGCCGCCGTCGAGGGGCGAGCCGCAGTGCGTGCAGTTGTGGGCCCGGGCGCTCTGCGGCGCGCTGCACGCCGGGCATTGGCGGTCGGCGCCCTCGTAGAGATGGCCGTCGACGCGGCGCTCTTCGCCCGGCTGCGGGAAGTAGCGCTTGTCGGGATTCTGCTGCCCGCCGCAGTTGGCGCAGTGGCGCTGGCTCTTGGCGAGCAGGCCGCGCGCGTCACAGAACTCGCAGTCCCAGAGCATCTCGAAGAAGCCCTGGCTCTCCTCGCGTTCTTGCCCCATCGCCGCCGATTGTAGCCGAGGGCCGACCGTGAACCTAGCCCTTGCGCCGCGACGCCGATTCGGTGCGATCGGCGTCCGCGTCACGCTGCCACGCGCGCGCGCCGGCGGGGCAGATTGACGAGACCGTCGCCGCGAGGCGATCGAGGACCTCTGTGACTGTCGAGGCCCGACGCCGAGGTGTGCCGGGCTGCGTTTCGCTCGGGTGCGTGCGCGAGCTGGCATGAGGCTCGCGCAGCGTGATCTCTGGCCGAAAAGCTAGCCGACCGGCGGGTGTGCGGCGGCGCCGTTGCGAACTACAGTCGCGGGATGGCAACCACCGCGATCCAATCACCCGCCGCATACGGCGGCGGCGGTGGCGGTGGCGGTGGCGGCGGTGGCGGCGGTGGTGGTGGCGCCGGCGGAGGTGGCGAAGGCGGCGGAGGCGGTGGTGGGGGTGGTGGCGGTGGCGGCGCGGGCGGCAACGAGAAGGCGGCGGTCAATCCGCACAAGGCGGGTCAGCAGAAGCCGCCGACGGAGCCAGTCCACTGGAAGAGCTACCTGGGCGTGTTCAAGTACAGCCGGCGCGCGATCCGGCTGGTGTGGGCCACCAATCGCACGCTCGCGATCGGGCTCGCGGCGGGCAGCCTCATCGCCGGCACGCTGCCCAGCGCGATCGCCGTCGTCGGCAAGCACCTGCTCAATGCGATCTTGCTCGCGGCCAGGACGCAGACCGCCGGGGACCGCAACAGCGCGCTCGAGTGGCTCGGCTCCGAGCTCGCGCTGGTGATCGGGCTCGCCGTCGTCCAGCGGCTCCTCGGCATGATGCGGAGCCTGCTGCGCCAGCAGCTCGGGCAGAAGATCAACGTCGAGATCCTCGAGAAGGCGCTCACCCTCGAACTGACGCAGTTCGAGGACTCCGAGCTGTACGACAGCCTGACGCGCGCGCGCCGCGAGGCCTCGTCGCGGCCGCTGTCGCTGGTCTCGCAGACGTTCGAGCTCGGCCAGAGCCTGATCACGCTGGTGACGCTCGGCGTGCTGCTCGCCGGGTTCTCGCCGATCGCGCTCGGCGTGCTGATCGCCGCGGCGATCCCGCCATTCATCGCCGAGCTCAAGTTCTCGGGCGACGCGTTCCGGCTGTCGCGCTGGCGCACGCCCGAGACCCGCGAGCAGATCTACGTCGAGACCGTGCTCGCCAACGAGGCGTACGCCAAGGAGGTCAAGCTGTTCGGCCTCGGGCCACGCTTCCTCGATCGCTACAAGGCGATCTTCTACAAGCTCTACGCCGGCGATCGCCAGATCACGATCCGGCGCGCGATCTGGGCGCTGATCCTGGGCGCGATCGGCACGCTGGCGTTCTACGGCATGTATCTCTGGATCACGATCGCGACGATCGCCAACCACCTGAGCGCCGGCGAGTTCATCATGTACGCGGGCGTGTTCAAGGCCGCGCAGTCCGCGATGGCGAGCGCGCTCGGCGACATCGGTGGCATGTACGAGGACAACCTCTACCTGTCGAACCTCTACGAGTTCCTCGATACGCCGACGATGGCGCCCGGTGGCACCGAGACGTCGGGCCCCAAGCCCGGCGACGGCGTACGCTTCGAGGGTGTCTCGTTCACCTATGCCGGCGCGCGCGAGACCGCGCTGTCGGGGATCGACCTGCACATCCCGCCCGGCAGCAAGCTCGCGATCGTCGGCGAGAACGGCAGCGGCAAGACCACACTGATCAAGCTGCTCACGCGTATGTACGAACCGACCGAGGGCCGCATCACGCTCGATGGGCGTGACCTGCGCGAGTGGTCGCCCGGTGCGCTGCACCGCCGGATCGGCGTCATCTTCCAGGACTTCGTGCGCTACCAGCTCAAGGTCGGCGAGAACATCGGCGCCGGCGATGACCACGCCTACGACGACCGCGACCGCTGGGCCGACGCCGCCGAGCGCGGCCTCGCCCGCCCGGTGATCGAGGCGCTGCCCGACCGCTACGACACCCAGCTCGGCAAGTGGTTCAAGAACGGCCGCGAGCTCTCGCTCGGCCAGTGGCAGAAGGTCGCGCTCGCCCGCTCGTTCATGCGCCGCGACGCCGACGTGCTGGTCCTCGACGAGCCCACGGCCTCGATGGACGCCGAGGCCGAGGTCAAGATCTTCGAGCGCTTCCGCGAGCTCACCGACGACAAGATCGCGATCGTCATCTCGCACCGGTTCTCGACCGTCCGCATGGCCGACCAGATCATCGTCCTCGACCACGGCAACGTCATCGAGCGCGGCTCCCACGACGAGCTCGTCGCCCAGGGCGGCCGCTACGCGACCCTCTTCAACCTCCAGGCCCAGGGCTACCGCTGAGGCGGTCGCAACGCGCCGGCGTTGAAGCTCCGGCGTGCCAGACGGCGCAGAGTTGAGTACGCTGCCGCGGTCATGGCGAGCTACGATCTGTTCGAGACCGAAGGCGGCGTGCCGATCAAGGCATGGACGCGCGGGGTGGCGATCGAGGACGCGGCGCGGAGGCAGCTCGAGAATGTGGCGAAGCTGCCGATCGTGTTCCGGCATGTGGCGGTGATGCCCGACGTGCACTTCGGGATCGGGGCGACGGTGGGGAGCGTGGTCGCGACGGAGAAGGCGATCATTCCGGCGGCGGTCGGGGTGGACATCGGGTGCGGGATGATGGCGATGGAGACCACGCTGACGGCTGGGCAGCTGCCGGATACGCTGAAGCCGCTGCGCACGGCGATCGAGGCTGCGGTGCCGCACGGGCGGACGGCGAACGGCGGACGGGGCGACCGCGGAGCGTGGCACAAGGTGCCGCGCCCGACGAAGGAGGCGTGGGAGCACCTCGGGCCGCAGTACGCAAAGCTCGTCGACAAGCACAAGAAGCTCGGCCAGGGGAATGACGTCAACCACCTGGGCACGCTCGGGACGGGCAATCACTTCATCGAGGTGTGCCTCGACGAGCGCGACCGCGTGTGGTTCATGCTGCACTCTGGGTCGCGCGGCGTGGGCAACCGCATCGGCACGTACTTCATCGAGCTGGCGAAGGCGGACATGAAGCACCATGCGAAGGATCTGCCGGACAAGGACCTCGCGTATCTGAAGGAGGGCACGCGGCACTTCGACGACTACGTCGCGGCGGTCGACTGGGCGCAGCGCTATGCGAAGACCAACCGCAAGCTGATGATGCAGGCGGTGGTCGAGGCCGCGCGATCGGCGGATGCGGGGCTGCCGCCGTTCGAGCTCGGGGAGATGGCGGTCAACTGCCACCATAACTACGTCGAGACCGAGCATCATTTCGGGCGCGATGTGTTCGTGACGCGCAAGGGCGCCGTGCGCGCCCGGCTCGGCGATCTCGGCATCATCCCGGGCTCGATGGGCGCGCGCAGCTTCATCGTGCGCGGCAAGGGCGAGCGCGAGTCGTTCTGCTCGTGCAGCCATGGCGCCGGGCGCTCGATGTCGCGCGGCGAGGCCAAGCGGCGGTTCTCCGTCGAAGATCATGTGAAGGCGACCGAGGGCATCGAGTGCCGCAAGGACGCCAACGTCATCGACGAGACGCCGATGGCGTACAAGCCGATCGATCAGGTGATGGCGGCCCAGAGCGATCTGGTCGAGGTCGTCCACGAGCTGCGCCAGGTCGTGTGCGTCAAAGGCTAGGGTGACCGGGGCGGTGAGCGCGAGCGGCCCCGTCGAGATCGACGGCGCGAACGGCGAGGGCGGCGGGCAGATCCTGCGCTCGTCGCTGGCGCTGTCGATGATCACCGGGCGTGCGCTGCGGATGCGACGGATCCGCGCGGGTCGCGCCAAGCCCGGCCTGCGCCGGCAGCACCTGGCGTGCGTCGAGGCCGCCGCCCGGCTGTGCGGCGCCGAGGTCCGCGGCGCGACGCTCGCGTCGCAGGAGCTGGACTTCGCGCCCGGGGCGATCGCCGGCGGCGCGATCGAGCTCGACATCGGCACGGCCGGCTCGACGACGCTGGTGGTGCAGACGATCCTCGTGCCCGCGATCGCGGCGGGGGTGGACCTGCGCTGCGTGCTGCGCGGCGGCACCCACAACCCGCTCGCACCACCGTTCGAGTTCCTCGAGCGAGTGTATCTGCCGCATCTGCGCGCGATGGGGGCCGACGTGACGCTGACGCTCGACCGCCATGGCTTCGCCTCGGGCGGCGGGCCGCGCGACGGTGTGCACGGCCAGCTGACGTTCGTCGTGCGCGCCGGCGGAGCGCTGCGTCCGATCGAGCGGATCACCACCGGGCCGATCATGTCGCGCCACGCGACGGCGATCCTGGCGCGGCTGCCGACCCACGTCGCCGAGCGCGAGCATGCCGTGGTGCAGGCGCGGCTCGGATTCCGCCCCGCGGAGTGCGAGGTGCGCGAGGTGCGCGACGGCGGCCCGGCGAACGCGCTGCTGCTCGAGATCGAGCGCGCCGAGGGCCGCGAGCTGGTGTCGAGCCTCGGCGAGAAGGGCCTGCGCGCCGAGCTGGTCGCGCAGCGCGCCTGCGACGACCTCGCCGCATTCCTCGCGGCGGATGTCCCCGTGGGCGAGCACCTCGCCGATCAGCTGCTGCTGCCGCTCGCGGTCGCCGGCGGCGGGCGGTTCCGCACCCTGCCGCTATCGCCGCACGCGACGACCAACATCGACACGATCAGCCGATTCCTCGACGTGGCGATCCGCGTCGAGCGCGACGGGACCGCCGAGGTCGTCACCATCGGCGGAGCGTCCACCGAGCGTGCGTGATCACTTGTGATAGAAGCGCTCGTGAACGATCTTGCCGTTCTTCCAGCGGCGCACGGCGACCTGGGTCATCTTGATCCGCCCCACGCCCTTGAGCGAGACGTCCATCTCCCACTCGGAGAATGACGTGTCGCCGTGCACGGCCGAGGCGAGGACCTTGCCGTCGTGCCACGCCTCGACGCTCTGGAAGAAGTCTTGCTCGCGCTTGCGGTTGAGATCCTTGCCGCGAAACTCCGGATCGGAGTTCTCCTGCATCACGACGTTGTCGTCGTAGAGCTCCTCGAAGGCCTCCATCGCCTTGCCGTTCAGGACCGCGTCGTTCAGTTTCTTGTCGAGCTCTGCGATGTTG